>CAIPYC010000042.1 GCA_903869185.1 uncultured cyanobacterium
AACAAGATAGAGAAATGTTGGTCTTGGCTCAAAAGCCGCATCCGTCATTCTCTAGACACATTTGATTGTCTTCGAGATGCTATGGAATACGTCTTGAATCTTGCGTCCTAATTGCTCTGGCAATTGCTATACAGTTGGGGATAGAGGTTCTTCTACCGATGTGCCATTTGATTTTAACCCACTCGAAGGTGCCGCTTTGGGCGTTCCTATTTTTCTTGGATTAAGACAACTCAAGCGTCGCAAAGCCAAGGTGAATACTATGGTTTCGGTTAAACGCAAAGAGAAAACTCATCCATTGGTTCTACTGGCGATGGGCGCTGCTGGTGTGCTCAAATGGAGAGCCGATAGAGATAAAGACGCGGCTTAGGTTTACATCGACACTCTCTCTAAGTCCCGGATCTCATAAGGGGTGAGAGACTTTGACGATATGATAAATGTTGAGTTAATTGGCTGATAACTTAGAAATTTCTTGATTAACGAATTTTAGATCTAGTTCAAGTACCATTGATATTTGTTCTGGCGATAAACCTAATTTGACAAGCCCGGGTATTGTTTTTAACTTACCCTCTTGAAGACATTCAAGTTTGCCTTCGAGCTTACCCTCAAGTTTTACATCTTTATAAAATTGGGTTTGTTTCCATTCTGCTAGTCCAAAGATATCTTGTAACTCCTTGTTGTTTTTTTGGGGAAATTTATAAATTATTATCCTCTCAATTAGTTCAACAACATCTCTTTGTAACGTATCGTCTACAATGAACTCTTTGGCTTTCTCGGTTAGTAACTTTACCTTTTGTGGGGCATCTTGTTCGAGGACTTGTTACTAAATCTATAATACCCAATCCTAAACTAGTTGGTTCTATTTCATCAAGATAGATAATTTTGATAAGATTTTGCTCAAAAAGAAGATCATATTCTTTTCTTTGAAACTGAACCTCCACAAAATAGATGGGATATTCCCTGTTAGTTGTAGTAAATAAACCATCTATAGTCCTAGAGAGTTCCTTGACTTCTACTGAGGTGAATTGATAGTCTGATGCTCTTTAGCTGGGCTCACCTATTAGTTCAAATAGTGCTTCCGGCAGGATTTGAAAGAGTTGATAGAATAGATTATCTGTTCTCATCTAGATGATCGTAGAGCATTAATATTAGCATATCTTGTAATCACCACATGAATACTTAAAGTCCCTCTAAATCAAACCATCAAATAAGTCTAGAACGGCAGCCCATCTCCCTAAGTCCCGGATTCCACAAGGGGTGAGGGACTTTGAGGATTGTCAACAAATGATGATAAGTATACAGATCTACTCTGGTTCTTGCCCATACAGCCGAGACAGTTTTGTTTTCATTCTTTCTACAGTTTTTGCCCTAGCAGATTTATGATTTTTATGTGCCATCTAAAATAGATGGTATTCTATAGGTATAGCAAAGATGAGTGAACCAATGATTCTGATTCCATTTTGCTAAGATTGTTAAATTAAAAGATGCAGAAGATATTGCTAATTGGTTCACAAGGACAAGTTGGTCAGGAACTAAAAAAGACTTTACCCCAAACTGGAGAGGTCATCTCTGTTACCCGCACAGAATTAGATCTGAGCGACCCTGGTGTCATTGTTGAAGTAATTGAAAGAATCAAGCCTGATTTTATTGTTAATGCAGCTGCTTATACAGCAGTCGATAAAGCCCAGAGTGAACCAGAAATCGCCAGGAAAATAAACGCGCAAGCACCTGCAGTAATGGCAAAAGCTTCCAAGAATATCGGGGCAACTTTACTTCACATCTCCACTGACTATGTATTTAACGGACAGAAGAATACTCCCTATCTGGAAAATGATTCTACTGATCCCCTTGGTATATATGGGATCACCAAAAGAGACGGTGAGCAATCTATTCAAGAAGTGGGAGGACGTCATATTATCCTGAGAACAGCATGGGTTTATGGAGCTTATGGTAAAGGCAATTTTGTTAAAACCATGTTGCGTCTTGGACAAGAAAAAGAACTAATTAAAATAGTATGTGATCAAGTTGGTTCTCCAACCTGGTCTTATGATATTGCTATGAGAATCACCGAAATTCTAAAAAACATAGAGAAAGTGCCCACAGGGATTTATCATTTTACCGATAGTGGTTCGATCAGTTGGTATGATTTCGCTATGAATATTTTTGAAGAAGCTAGAAAATTGGGATTTGCATTTAAACTGCAAGAGATAATTCCCATCAACACACATGAGTATCCCACGCCTGCAAAGCGCCCAGCCTATTCAGTACTTTCCAACCAGAAGCTGACAGATTGCCTGGGAACCTATCCTCCCTATTGGAGAGATTCGCTTAAGAAGATGTTGGTACAATTATAATAACAAAAAAAAATACAATGAAGAAATTTACATTAAAAATTCTGACAGCACTGTTTCTGGGCTTAGCTTCTGGAAGTTCGGTATATGCTGGCCCCAATCTTTTTTGGGATCAGCCTACTTTAGACTACAAAGACTATAAGCTTGTAGGAACCAAAGACGGAAAGGTCATTGTTCAAACAAAGGGTTCCGGTAGGGTGGTTCGGACTTTTCAATTACAAAAAGGTTTAGTTGTCAGGGATTTATTTCTCTTGAACCATCACCAGGTTATTGCGGCATCGCAGAGCAATCAGACTGTTTTCTGGGATTTGGCAACAAAGAGAATCATCAGACGTTTTCCTGAGAGAGTCTATGGTATCTCTCACAATGATGAAAATTTCCTCTCTTATGATGAAGATACAAAAACGATCTCAATCTACAGTTATCCTTCCTTTGCGCAAACCTGCGAAATTCCCTTGGATAATCCTGATGTTGGCATCGCTGAGTTTGCCTTTTCTCCAAATGACAAGTTTTTGGCTATCTTGCTAGCCCCGGGCAGACCAGAAGACGAAGATCATTATCCCCTACCCTCACCAACTAAAAACCATACTCGCTCCAGCAAGCTTTATAACATAGCGATCTGTCAGGAAGTTCACAATTTTTCTAAAAAGTTTCAAATTTATAATATCGGTACTTTCACGGAAGATTCGAGGTTTTATGATATTGATCGCTACTATCAATCGAGTGGCTCTGCGGAAAAACACTATATCAAGGAAACTATGCGACTTGATTTGAGTACAAATGAGATACTGAAATAGAGAAATATCAAATTTCTTTAAAGTTTCTGCTCGTAATCATCTAATCTGGCTCTGACACTCTCTATTGAACCTCTCATTGTGTCACCTTGTGAGAGAATTTCCAAGCTGGGAATTAGTTTTTTTAGTGCCTTGGAAGAGTACTCAATAAGGTTGCTTTGCTTGAGGAAAGTTTCTACAGACAGAGCCGAAGCGTATCGGGCGACTCCTGCGCCTAATAAGTTAACTGCTGAACCACCAAAGTAATCACCAACTACCTGGGGCGTACTGTAGCCCATAAATATGGTTCCGGCATTTTCAATCCTGTTGAGAATGGTCCAAGGATCCTTGTGGGCTAACTGTAACGACTGAGGAGCATATTGATTGATTAATTTTATAGCTATCTCCACTGAATCAACCACAATAATAGGTATAGTCTGTCTTTTATAGAGCAAATTTTTTTCTAGGTTTATGTCATCTTGTAATCTTTTAGTGATTTCTTGGGCAATGGAGTGGGCTAAATCCAGCGATTGAGATATTAAAATCGCCGTTGACCCGTCTTCTAGTTGAGAGAGCATATCTAGAGCAAGATGAAATGGATTTGCTTTTTTGTCAGCAAAAATCAACAGATTGGCATGATTAAAGTAAGATTCCACTCTTACACGCCCTGAGATCATCTGTTGAGCCAAGGTAAGTTCGAGATCTCCAGATCCTATAATGAGATCTACCTTAGCAATAGTCGAAGTTCCATAGGCCATTACTGCTAAAGATTGTATTGGTTCGAGGCGATAGACTTCGCTAATTCCTACTTCTTGGGCAGCTACCAGTAATCTCGCTAGAGAACGCTCATCTACTGTCGAAGAAATGAAAAGAACTCTTTCTTCCACCTGAGAAACTCTAGCACAAACCAGAGTAAGCAAGAGCATTGTCAAGGTTCTTTTTGTCTCGGTATCAATCTGGATTCCTATTCTTTTTAGAGGTGTATATCTTTTGCCAATGACTATCTGTTCTTGGGCAAAATGTACCCAGGATTTAGGAATCTTTAATTGATAAAATTTTGTTAGGTTTTCAATAGTTTCTCGAATGGTTTTGAGATACTCTTGGCTAATTTGCTGATAGGCTGTATCAAATTGAGAGCCACTTACTTGAAGATTCGGTGAATTCTCCAGGAGAGATTCATCTCCTCTAAGTAAAACTTCAGTCAGAATTTCTCTAACTTTGCTTGCCTTATCTTTGAGTTGAGCTGGATTTGGATAATGCTCAATAATTCCTTGTAACTCTACTTCTGCCTCAGATAATTGAGTTATTATTCGCAGAATGGAGTTGATATTCCCCATCAAAGTTACTCTCCAAGGTGAGGCTGAGAATCTTCCTTCTAGCTTAGCTTGCAATTTACAAATCGAGTATGTAAAAAAAGAAAATCTACCAGATTTGGTAGACTTAAAGTTTCTAAAAATCGCAATATCTTATCGTAAACGGATCACCAGCCTGCGATCGGGTTCTTGTCCCCTACTTTCTGTAATAATATCGGCAGTTCCTTCTAGCAAAGTATGCATATGTTTTCTTTCGGTAGAGGAAAGATCTTTAATTTCTACTTCATTGCCTTCTAGACGAACCTTTTCAACTGAGGATTGAGCCAATTGGTTTAATTCGCTCTGACGTTTTAAACGATAACCATCCAACTCTACTGTCAAGGCTGTCTGATCATCAGGAGCAACATTGAGATTAATAAAGGAATTCATCAAATACTGGATAGATTCTATGCCTTCACCCCTATTGTCCAAAAGTATTGTTTTTTCATCTAAGCTCAGACCCTCTTCTATAACTAGCCAAGAGTAGCCCATTGGAGATGTATCCAGTGGATTAGCTTGTATATTTACAGAGGTTTTAAGTCCCATAAATCCTAGAACTTCCTCTAACCATTGTTTCCCTTTTTCAATTTGCTGATAACTCATAGAGATAAAAAAAAGATTAGTTAGTTTTTTCTTTTTTCTTCAGGGAACGTTTTTCAAAAGGAATATCCGCTTTATTATTATCGGATTGACCTTGCTCCTCAATTAACTTCTGCAGATTTTCCGGTAAAGGTTCTCTCATCAAAAAGAAGGTTTGAAGAGTCTGAAAAACGTTGGCTACTGTGATGTACATTAATACCCCAGCAGGGAGAGGGAAAAACAAGAACATTCCAGAGAAAATGATCGGCGTGAGTTTATTTATCATCTGCTGCTGATCTGGCGCACCATCACTATTCTTGGGCGCGGAAGAGCCAGAAAGTTCCTGGTTAACATAGAGGCTAAGTCCAAAAAAGACAATCATTGCCAGGATATCCCAGTTGATCTTTCCTTCTGCTGACTTCACTCCTACCTGTCCGAGAGCCTTGATAAATAGAAACCGTGTATTGGTTGCCAGTCCGGGAATAGTTCCTTGTACAGTCACATCACCTGGAGAGATGGCTTCAATAGTTCCATCATCATTGATTTTGACTCTTTCTGCTCCTTTGGTAGCCTTTAGAGTTGTTTTCAAATCACTCTCAGGATGTTCCTTCGCCAGTTGTCCCAATGTTTTACTTTCAGTGGTTTGAAATTCCAGTTTGGTTTTCTCTCCCACTTTTAGATTATTGCCTTTAGGCAATTGAGCCACAATAGGGTAGTGAATACCATCAGTGACATAGATATTTTGCGGCTTACTAAGGTAATTCTGTGATTGAACTGTTTCAATTTGATCTTTAGACACAATCTTGAGATCTACCGGATAGTTAATATCCGCAAAGGGCGAACCTCTCAATGTTGCAAAAAGAGCAAAGAGGATGGGCATCTGAAGCACCAAGGGTAAACACCCCGCCAGAGGATTGCCAAATTCCTGCATCAATTTGGACATTTCCTCCTGTTGCTTTGTCGGATCATTTTTATATCGTTTTTGAATTTCTTCTTGCCGCTCCTTCATCAGTGGTTGGACTATGCGCATTTTTCTCATATTGCGAATTTGTCCAGCACTTAAGGGAAAGACGGCAAAACGAACCACAAGGGTTAGAGCAATGATTGCAAATCCATAGCTAGGAACGATCCTGTAGAAAAAATCTAGGATCGGTAACATTACATTAGTGGAAATAAATCCTACACCGAAATCCATGCCTTTTTATTTTTTGCTTTAAGTTATTAGTTAGTGGTAATTGCTTCTATGGGTCTGCCTGTCTTGTCAGATGTTCTTTCAGCAATGAAATCGTAAATTTCTCGAAATCGAGGAAGAGAACGCAATTCCAAGCGGCTTTTGTCTTTAAGGGTGATTACTATATCTCCCCAAAGTCCTATTCCTCTAGGCATCTTCGTTATCTTAACAATTTCGCTGTAAATAATGTCGGTACGGTCTTTACCCATCCAACCGCCGGTCACTGAAATACGTCGATCCGTGATTCGGTATCTCAACCATATTGCTCTGACTAAAGATCCTACAGTCAGCGGCAGACAGATAACCGTAAAACCGAGGAGAATATTGAAGATCAAATCTCCAATATGAGGACCTCCTTCATAAAAGCTTGACTCTTTAATTCCCATTTATTAACCCGGCTTTTTGAAATAGTTCATTTAATTCTCGCAAAAAATGTTCATAATTGCACTCTGGTGCTTGTGGACGAACTATTATAACCAGTTGCCAGTTGTTGGCTATTTGCTTCAACCATGGACGAACCACTGCCCTAATTTGGCGCTTGATCCGATTTCTGACTACTGCATTTTTGCTAACTTTTTGACTGATAACAATACCAATACGAGAAGGAATATCCGATAGAATATTTGATTTTCTAGATCTTAATATTAGGTGCACCGTTCGATGCTGCCTGCCTTGGACATAGACAAGCTTAAAATCCTGCCTATGTTTAAGTCGATTCTTCTGCGGTAATCCCACATGCTTAAAGAGATAATTGGTGTCTACCTCTTCTACGTCTGGCCTTGAGAACTTTCTGTCCATTTTTTGTTCTCATTCTAGCCCTAAACCCAGATGTTTTTTTCTGTTTACGCTTGGTTCCCCCAAAAGTTCTTTGAGTCATTTTCTAATTTCCTCCTAACTTATTTTAAAAAGGCACAATTGCCGATTATAACATTTTCATGCTTATATCCAACCAATTCGAGCGTGTGATCGGAGCGCTGGTAGAAATATAGTCCACTCCTGTTAAGGCAACAGATCTAATTGTCTCTAGAGTAATATTGCCCGAGGCTTCTATTTTGATTCTTGGATTCTGGGTACGAATGATTTCGACAGACTTTCTCATGGTTTTTAAATCCATATTGTCGAGCATAATAATAGTCACTCCGCTATCAAGAGCCTCTTGGAGCTCATCGAGCGTATTGACTTCAACTTCTAGATTAAGTGGATAGGGCTGCAAGAGACTTATCTTGGCAACTGCTGACTTGATTGAACCAAACGCCTTTATATGATTGTCCTTGAGCATGAGAGCATCATCTAGACCCATGCGATGATTTTTAGCTCCGCCTAGTCTACTGGCATATTTTTCCAAAATCCTCAGTCCTGGGGTTGTTTTGCGCGTATCAACCAAATAAGTAGGCAAGTCGACAATTTCCTCACAATATTTCTTGGTCTCGCTGGCTATTCCGCTTAGTCTCATTGCTATATTCAAGGCTACTCTTTCACCGGTGAGCAAAGCATCTAAATGTCCCTCTAATTGGGCAATTACTTCGCCCGAGTGGCATCTACCTCCCTCTTTTACCAGAGAGCAAAAAGCAAATTGTTCAATATTGATGCTTGTAAAAACTCGCTCTGCAATGGGGAGCCCCACAATTACCCCATCTTCTTTGGCAATCCATTGGGCTTTAAGAACATGGTTAATTCCATTGTCAATGATCGCATTGGTAGTATAGTCGCCTCTGCCAATATCCTCCCGCAACCAACTATCAATAAGAGAATCCAATATCAGGGAAGAAGGAAGCATAAGAATGAGTAATAAAAAGAAAGTTAAAACCCCGAGAGTGTTGTAGAGAGGGAGATTGGGGGGTAATTGCGGGAGGGGGAGAAAAAAAGATAGAAAAAGGGGTTGACAGGGAAAGAGAAAGGGGCTACATTGGTAAATGCGCGATGAACGAAACAAAGGAAACGAAAGCAGAGCGCAATCCGCACCTCGATAAAAAAATATAGTTTGAAAGCCTTAAAGCATACAAAGCTTTAAAATCCTTGTTAATTAAAATAACATATCTTTTGCCGTAAGGGAAGAGATAGAAAGAAAAAAGAGCCAAACAAACAAAACATTACAATGGAGAGTTTGATCCTGGCTCAGGATGAACGCTGGCGGTCTGCCTAACACATGCAAGTCGAACGAACCTTTTCGGAGGTTAGTGGCGGACGGGTGAGTAACGCGTGAGAATCTACCTTTTGGACGGGGACAACAGTGGGAAACTGCTGCTAAAACCCGATGTGCCGCAAGGTGAAATTATTTATAGCCAAAAGAAGAGCTCGCGTCTGATTAGCTAGTTGGTGTGGTAATGGCGCACCAAGGCTTCGATCAGTAGCTGGTCTGAGAGGATGATCAGCCACACTGGGACTGAGACACGGCCCAGACTCCTACGGGAGGCAGCAGTGGGGAATTTTCCGCAATGGGCGAAAGCCTGACGGAG
>CAIPYC010000043.1 GCA_903869185.1 uncultured cyanobacterium
AGCCTGGCAAATCTTTAGACCATCTATTTCAATTGACTCTATTACTTTTGTCCGTAAGTCGTAACCATAAGTTTTGGGCATTCTTCTATCTTACCTCTTTGTAAGGTCCGACTTCAGCTATATCTCTGTCTTCAATTTTTGTCCTGTACGTAGGAGTTAAAGATTCAACAATAAAAAACTGTGTTAAAATTTTGGCTTATTGATTTGTCTATTCATGTAGGAAGTTATATGAACCTAAACAAAATTGCCCTCTTGTCAAGCTTAGTTGTCAGTGGACTTTCAGTTAGTAGTATTATTGCTCCAGCTAAAGCATTGACTATACCATTTATCAATGACTTTAGCAGTGAAAATGAAGGATTGGGAAAATTAAACTATAATGGTTTCGAAAATTTTAAGGTTATTGATGGTACCGTTGATCTAATTGGTAGTGCGGGATTCTATGATTTATATCCAGATTATGGTGGTTTGTACGTAGACCTTGATGGTTCAACAAAACAAGCTGGAACGCTAATGACCAAAACGGCATTTAATCTGAGCATTGGAACATACATTTTATCATTTGACCTAGGTGGTTCTCAAAGAGAAGGAGATCCAAACATAGTAGATGTAGCATTAGGTGACCTTTTTTCTAAAGAATACACTAGATATTCTAAAGATGCTTTAACATTGTTTACTGAAACCATAGACGTAACAGCGTCAACTACTGCCTATTTAAGCTTCCATAATCTAGGTGGTGATAATGTTGGAGCAGTTCTAGGCGGTATTTCTTTAACACCTGTAGAAATTCCCAATATAGGATATAGTGCAATACCTTTAAGAATTGATGTTCCAGAACCTCTTAACATCTTTGGAGCTACAGCAGGATTAGCCTTCTTAGGAACTGCATCAGTAGCAATCAAGAAAAGAAAGCTAAATAATTAGTAATGATATATTGCCAATGGCTTATCTCTAATTGTTGTGCCTTTATGTTCGACAAGTCGCTGTAACCGTGACTAAATCCAATCGCCCCGATATTTTTATTGAAAAGATAATGCCTGTCAAGATGTTGAATGAATAATTTTATTCTGAACAAATGGCGGCAATCCTTTTAAAGGTCTTCATCGTTGGTATTCCCGTAAACCGTTATCATTTTCTCGCGCTTCTGTCTTGGCTTCTCTATTGCCAGGAGATCTCTTTATAGAAGAATTTGAATATCTCCTGGCTCTCTATGATAAAAATAATCTAGATTTTTTAAAAAAACCAACAATAAACCACAGAACCCGGCTAAACTCTACAAAACTCCACCTAGACCAGAAAGAATCAAAAAAGTACATGATCTGCTGGAAAAGACCTGGGGCAAACGCACACCCACTCTTTTGGATATGTTCGCAGGTGGTGATTCTATCCCTTTTGAAGCAGCCAAATATGTACTCAATGTACTCCGCGCCTAGCGATCTTAATCCTGTGGCGGTGATGACTATGAAAGCGGCGATGGAATTTCCTTTGAAATTTGGTTCAGCTCTTCAACAGGATATTGATATAGCAATTGCCAGAGCAATTAGGACGCAAGATTCAAGACGTATTCCATAGCATCTCGAAGACAATCAAATGTGTCTAGAGAATGACGGATGAGGCTTTTGAGCCAAGACCAACATTTCTCTATCTTGTTGAGGTCTGG
>CAIPYC010000044.1 GCA_903869185.1 uncultured cyanobacterium
CTAGATTCACAAGGAAGAGTAGTTGGAACCTGGGCTGATGTTCTCAACCGCGCTAACATTGGGTTTGAAGTAATGCACGAGCGCAATGCTCACAACTTCCCTCTTGATTTGGCTTCCGGCGAACAGGCTCCTGTAATCAACTGTTAAAAAATCAATAGCTAACTCAATCAAAAAGCACTCCCATATTCTTGGGGGTGTTTTTGGTTTTTAATATGTATATTTGATAGCCATTTTAGATTTTTATATCAAGTATTATAAAATAAACCCAAAGATATATAAAGAATATATAGGTTATTGATTATGAGCGGAAATTATTCCAGAGTCCAAGCAATCTATCAAATCACCAATCGCGAAACTTTGCCACCAAAACCTTCTCAAAAATTAGAGAAAATTTGGGCTCTCGACGTGTTTACTCTAAACAAGATGCAAGAGAGTCTCCCGAAAAGTATTTTTAAATCCGTGAAAAATACCATCCAATCGGGAGAACCACTTGATACGTCCATAGCTGATGTTATTGCGGTTGCTATGAAAGATTGGGCTGTTTCCAAAGGTGCCCTCTATTACGCTCATGTCTTCTATCCTTTGACAAATGCCACCGCTGAAAAACACGATGGTTTTATCTCCATTCAAGGTGATGGAACAGCTATTTCAGAATTTGCTGGCAAGGTCTTAGTACAAGGAGAGCCTGATGCCTCTTCTTTCCCCAATGGGGGTATTCGCTCGACTTTTGAAGCAAGAGGATATACAGCTTGGGATGTGACCAGTCCGGCCTTTATTATGGATACGGACAATGGAGCAACCCTCTGCATTCCTACTGTATTTGTCTCATGGACTGGTGAAGCACTCGATAAAAAAACACCTCTGTTACGTTCCAATGCAGCTATGAATAAAGCTGCAACCAAGGTATTAAAACTATTGGGTGAAAAAGAGGTTGCCAAAGTCAACTCCAGTTGTGGCGCGGAACAGGAATACTTTTTGATTGATGCAAACTTTGCCAATATTCGTCCTGATATTTTACTCTCAGGTAGAACACTATTTGGTAAGCCTTCACCTAAAGGCCAACAATTTGAAGATCATTATTTTGGCTCTATCCCCGAACGAGTTCAGATATTCATGCAGGATGTAGAAGAAAGACTCTACAGACTGGGTATCCCTGCCAAAACCAGACATAATGAGGTAGCTCCTAATCAATTTGAAATTGCTCCATTTTTTGAAGCAGCCAACGTAGCTACGGACCATCAACAGTTGATAATGACTATTTTACGTAATACTGCCAAAAAACATGGCTTCTTATGTCTCTTGCACGAGAAACCCTTTGCAGGCGTAAATGGATCCGGTAAGCATGTTAACTGGTCAGTTGGCAATTCTACTCAAGGTAACCTCTTGGATCCAGGGGATACACCTCATTCTAATATTCAGTTTTTAGTCTTTTGTGCAGCCGTTATTCGGGGTGTCCATAAGTATGGTTCTCTCTTGAGGGCGGTTGTAGCATCCGCCAGCAATGATCATCGTTTAGGAGCCAATGAAGCCCCTCCAGCGATTATTTCTATCTATTTGGGCACCCAGTTAGAAGATGTTTTCGAGCAAATCAGTAAAGGGGATGTGACCGGATCCAAACCAAAGGGAATTATGAATTTGGGAGTAGATACCTTACCTCAATTCCCTAAAGATCCAGGAGATCGCAACCGTACCTCACCTTTCGCCTTTACTGGGAACCGCTTTGAATTTCGGGCAGTGGGATCGGGTCAATCAGTGGCAGATCCATTGATAGCTATGAATACAATTCTGGCTGAATCTCTTGACTGGATAGCTACTGAGCTAGAAGCTGGAATAGCAAAAGGAATTGAACTCAATACTGTTATCGGGAATCTCCTCAAGTCAATCATCGACGAGCATGGTTCCGTTGTATTTAATGGTAATGGCTATTCTGAGCAATGGCATAAAATGGCTGTTGAAGAACGTGGTCTAAGTAATTTACGCACTACAGCGGACGCATTACCCGTCTTTCAGCAAGACCACATTATAGAACTTTTTGAAAAGGTTGGTGTTCTCTCACCTGTTGAATTGATCAGTCGCTATGACACCTATGCAGAGCAGTATATTCTCTCAATTGAAGTTGAAGCAAAACTGGTCGTAAGTATGGCTAAAACCAGCATTTATCCAGCCGCTATCCGATACTTGTCAGACTTGACCAATACAGTTGCTGGCTTAAAAGAAGTGGGTATTGAGTTTGAGACTGAAATTCCTCGAAAAATTGCAGAACTTACTCAGTCAATGCTAAAAACAGTAGATGAATTAAGCGAAGTTCTCAAAAAACATGATTTTGCCACTCCAGAAGAACATATGCAATACTGTGCCAACACTATCCGTCCTTTGATGGACGATGTTCGTACTTATGCAGATGCGCTTGAAGCTGAGGTGGCCGATGATCTCTGGCCGCTCCCAAGTTATCAAGAAATGCTCTTTATTAAATAACATTCTCGAAGAAGCATAAATTCAATGTGAAATGGCTATTTGCTTCAAGTTCTAATAAAGCCTTTTTCCGCTGACTACCCCACCAGCGTTAACCTTTTAAAGAACCATCACTACCTATAACTCGATGACAGGGGATTGCCAGAGCGATTTCATGGGCAGCGCAGGCACGTGCTACCGCTCTGGCCGCTTTTGGATTGCCAATTTTTTGGGCGATCTGTTTATAACTAGCAGTATTACCAAGAGGAATATCTTGAAGTTCTTGCCATACTCTTTGCTCAGCTGCCTGAGTGATGCTTGCGAACTTTCACCAAAATCAATAGCACAGATCCCCTGATTTGTTGTTGCAACTATTAGCCAACCCAACCAAATCTCTTTAACAGCAAGCCAAACGTTATTTCCATTGGCTCTATTTTGAATTATAGATGGCATATTGAACTGAACTTATTTAGCTTTCAGATTTTTGATAGTTCGTTTTCTTAGCTCTATGGCATCTCCAATTTGATGAACAAAATCGAGACATTCGTTATCCTCAATCGCTTTTGCCAAAAAAGTTTGGCGATCGATCAAAAGAACCTGTAGGTCTTCTATTGCCTTAACCGTTGTATCACTATAGTTGCCGCTGAGCAAAGTAGCCCTTTCGCCAAAAAAATCTCCCGGTTCAAGTAATCCAATATCTTCTTGAATCCCATCGCGATTTGTGATCAACAATTGAGCAGATCCACTAATGACAAGGTATAGACCAACTAAAATCTCTTTTTCCCAAACAACAACTTCCAAGCGGGAGTAGCTCAAAAGAGTCCCATTATCGGCAAATAACGCAATCGTTTTCTTATTCAAGCGATTAACCCCAGGAAGCGACCCAAGTTCTTGGCGAGATATAGTTATCTTGGGACGAGTTGCTTCGATATCCTGCTTAATGATATTCATAGAGGGAAAGGGAATGGTTAACCCATCTCGTTTGGCACCATACCAGAGCAGGCTCAAAAAGCTATCTTGAGTGGGAATTTCAGCTTGATAGTCAGTAACAGCAAGTCTGATTCTATAGTTGATTGCAGAATCGCCAAATTTGATTATTATTGCTTTTGGCATAGGTTCATGAAAAATACCCTCAGTGTTCATGGCTGTCTCAATGAGGAGATCTTTAACCTTGTTAGGAGGATCATCATAGGAAAAAGACACAAATACATCCATTAAATAAGGAAGTTGGGGCCTGTTAAAATTCCTGATCCTGTTTTTGGCAAGATCTGCATTGGGAATGACTATCATATGTTGGCTTGTGGTGACCAGACGAACTGAGC
>CAIPYC010000045.1 GCA_903869185.1 uncultured cyanobacterium
CAGACCAGATCCCTTGGAATTTTACCGTAACCTACGTCAGAATAATCCCGCTCCCTATTCAGCCTATTTGCGCTTTGGTCAAATTGCGGTGATCTGTTCATCTCCAGAATGTCTTCTCAAGATTGATCAAGATAACTGGGCCCAAAGTAAACCCATTAAAGGAACTATTAGACGTGGTCAAACAGGACTAGAGGATCAGGTTCTCAAGGAAAGTTTGATCCATAGCGAAAAAGATCGAGCTGAAAACCTGATGATTGTAGACCTGATGCGCAATGATCTAGGCAAGGTCTGTGAAATTGGCACAGTCGAGGTTCCTAAACTTATGGATATTGAAAGCTATGCTACAGTTCATCAGATGGTGACAACTGTGCGTGGCCGCTTGAAATCTCGATTCGATGCTACTGATTGTCTACGGGTAATTTGGCCTGGTGGATCTATGACAGGCGCTCCCAAGCTCAAAACGATGGAAATCATCGATAGTCTCGAGCAGGAATGCAGGGGGATTTATTCGGGATCGATCGGATTTTTGGCTCTCAATGGAACCTGCGATCTCAACATAGTAATACGCACTGCTATAATAACTCCAGAGGGAACCTCGATTGGAATTGGTGGCGGTATAGTCTCAATGTCCAATCCCGAGGAAGAATATCAAGAAGCTTTGCTCAAAGCCCAAGCGCTTATTGAATCGTTGGTTGTGACTCTCAAGGGTTCCTTTGGCAAAGATCAATATCAAATTTTTACAGATTTCTAAGATTGGTCAATTTTGATATGCTGGAATCATTATGAGTAAACAAGAAGATCAACCTAGAATTAAAATTATCACTGACAACCGTAAAGCCAGATATCTCTACGAAATCCTGGAAACCTATGAAGCCGGGATAGAACTTTTGGGAACCGAGGTTAAGTCCATCAGAGCAGGCAAGGTCAATTTAGCCGATGGCTACGCCTTAATCCGCAACGGAGAAGCCTGTCTGCTCAATGTGCATATATCCCCCTATGAAGGCAGCGGAGCTTATTTTAATCACGACCCGCGTCGTACCCGAAAATTACTATTGCACAAAAAAGAGATAAGCAAGCTCATAGGCCAAGTAGAGCAAAAAGGACTGACCTTGGTTCCATTGAAAATGTACTTCAAGGGCAGTTGGATCAAGATAGCTATAGCTGTCGGAAAAGGCAAGAAACTTCATGACAAGCGCGAAGATATCAAACGCCGCGATGATCAAAGAGAGATGGCTCGGGCGATGAAGCGCTGATATTCCTGTTTTGGGGATATTGACTGGCGATATATCCAATCAATAACCACCAGATCACATGAATCTCGGGTCTATACCAAACCGTATCAACAAAACCATGTCCCAACATTGAAACCAGTCCTGCTAATGAACCGATTAGCCAGAAATTCCCAGTTCTGACGATTTCTTTAATGGCGGTCCCAAATGTAACCAAGATCAGCCAGAGAAAAGACAATAGTCCGATAATTCCCAATTCCAGTGCTGTTTCTAGGTAAATTGAATAGGCCCCGAGTGCGCTGAAGCGGGCCTGCATATAGAGCGGATAAATCTTATTAAAGGTACCATGACCTGGGCCTATTCCCAAAATAGGACGATCTCGGATCATATTGAGAACCGCCAACCAAACATTGATTCTGAAGTTATTGCTACTATCTCCCCTGCCTATAAAAATACTCGACAATCTTAGCCTCAATGGTTCTACAAATATAAAAGCTAAAATCAAAGCCCCAAACAAGCCGACAAATACCAAGGGAATCAGCGATACTCTCCAGCGACGAGGCAGAATATTCTTATATGCGCAATAACTTAACAAGACAAAAGTTGTAAAAAGTAACAGAAAACCTATCCAGCCACCTCGACTATCGGTAAAGTAAAGACATACACTGTTGATGATGGTCATCAAGATTGCCAAAAGCTTGGGAAGTAGACGCTTCCAGCTAAAACAGGCGGCCAGGCTCAAGGCAATAGCAGGCAAAAGATAACCCGCCAGCAGATTGGGATTATTTAAATAACTATATACCCTTATGTTTTTGGCCATTGGTGAGGCGGGATCACTCCAGGTAGCTAGAGGCGGAGCGCCATGTATAGCCTGATATATGCCATAAGTACTAACTACTAGGGCGATCAATAACAACAGCGTCAACAGTATGTTAGCCAAGCGTCGATTGCGAAAGACCACAGTTGCCAAGGCGAACAGCAACAAAAATAAAGTAGTGTTGCGCCAACCTTCTAAAGCAGCAGATCGCACTGGCGAAAAGGCGGTACATATGCTGACAATACCCCAATAGAGCATCGCCGGAATATGAATCGGGGTGATTTGAAAACGTTCACGATCACAGAGGGTTAAAATCAACCAATAGAGAGCAACTGCCGATAGCAGCACTCCTACCAGCGTAGTTGGCACAAAGGGACTCAGGCAAATGACAATGCCTAAAAGCATAGCAGCAATAGCTTTATCCCATTGCATCAAGAGGCTGGTTTGGCGAAAAGTGCTCCAAGTTCCGACCAATTTATGCAGCCGACTACTCTGTTGCCACTGTTCGGGAGAAAAGTCGGCTAAGGTCAGCCATTGCCAAGGTGAACTCATAAAAGTTTAAATATCACTGAAATATTCAAGCTATCTTAACATTTCCAGTTGACAGAAGAAATTGTGCGAAACTTAGAAAAGGTTATTTTTGTTAAAGGATCAAAAAACATTGTTACAAGGAGTCAGTGTTTATCTCATAGGTATGATGGGAGTCGGCAAGAGTACTGTAGGCCAAAAATTGGCCAGAAAATTAAACTATCGCTTTGTAGATCTCGATCATTTGATTGAAAAAGTCAGCAAGCAGAGTATCAGAGAGATTTTTTCCCTAGAGGGTGAAGATTACTTTCGTGAGCTAGAAAGCAAGGTTCTAGCAGAAACATCTGCCTATACCAGAACTGTAGTCGCTACCGGGGGAGGGATTGTTCTACGCCAAGATAACTGGAGCTATCTGCGTCATGGTTTGATCGTTTGGTTAGATGCACCCCTAGAAATACTGCTGACTAGATTAGCCCAAGATAAGAACCGTCCTCTTTTGCAGGTAAGCGATCTCTCCTCTACACTTGCTAATATGCTAGAAAAAAGATTACCATTTTATCAACAGGCGGACTTGCGTATCGCTCTCAGGTCTGGACTGAGCATCGACCAGGTTAGCGAAGAGATTATTTCCCAAATACCAACTGTTCTCAAACCCAGACCTTTTCGAGATGAGAACTTTAATTGACCGGAAGATATATTTCCAAACAACACCAAGAGTTTTTGGTTCTAATTGCACTAACTAGATAACCATGTTCTTTGGCACTCTGACTGACATAATCGACCTGGCTAGTGATCAACCCACTGAGGATTGCCCGTCCGTTGGGTTTGAGCAATTTAGTAAAATCTTTCATCAAATCTACCAAAACTTCAGCCAGAATATTGCAGACTATCAGATCAAATCCCTGTGGTAAAATTTGAACCAAATCTGCAGCACTGCCCTGGGCTACATAGAGAGAATCAAGATCAATAGAGTTAAGCAGCGCATTGCTTTCGGTGGCGGTTATGGCCAAAATATCTTCATCTACTGCATATAGTTTGTGCGCACCTAAAAGTAGCGCCCCAATAGAGAGAATTCCTGAACCACAACCTATATCAGCAATGACCATAGGCTCAAGTTGATCTATTAAATGTATTTCCAGAGATTCTAAACAAAGCGCAGTAGTAGGATGTGTTCCGGTACCAAAAGCGCTGCCAGGATCTAAGCGCAGAATTATATCTTTGGTTTTTTCTGGAAGAGTTAACCAGGCGGGATAAACGACAAAATTCTCTCCTATAGGAGTTGGATGCCAATATTGTTTCCAGCTATTGGCCCAATCCTCATTACTTATGGTGAGCCAGCTAAGGGTTGGCTGACTTGTCAGGTTAAGAGATATGGCATCTTGCTTGAGCAAATCAGCTAGAGTTTCAATGGCTCTAGTCTCAACTTTCACCTGAGGAATATAGAACCTAATCAGACAGATCCCATCTTTGATTTCTACGGCAGTACCTGAACAGCCAAACTCATCAATTCGCCAATAGACAGATTCTTCCAATAAGGGATCGCATTTTACAGAGATCTCTAGCCAACTTTCATTCATCAATTGTATTCTTAAAGTTTGACAGTATACGCGTCCCTTATTCCCTCAACCTTACCAATTTCAGAAAGGAGGCCTTCCGGGAGAGGATCATCCAAGCTCAAGGCCATGACTGCATCACCCCTGACTATCTTGCGTCCTACCTGCATACTGGCAATATTGACATTAAAGCTACCTAGAAGTGAACCGATGTTGCCAATAATTCCTGGCATATCCCTATGAAGGGTAAAGACCATATAGTTACTTGGCGGTACATTGATGGGAAAACCATCTAGATCGACAATACGGATCTCTCCATTGCTTAAAAGGGCTCCGGTGACTGAATGCTCTCCAAGATCGCCTCTAGCAGAGAGATGCAATGTTGCTGAATAGTCATGCGTGGAAGCATCTCGAGTCTCAATGACCTTAATTCCTCTTTCTTTGGCTTCCAAAGAGGCATTGACATAGTTCACCCTTTCTCTAAGAGCAGGAGTTAGTAAACCTTTGATCGAGGCAACCACTATAGGCTTGCTTTCATTGCTGGCCAGTTCTCCCTGTAAGGAAATATTCAATTGATCAATTCTTCCACCGGCTAATTGACCAACCAGAGTTCCCAAAGTCTCAGCTAGTTTGAGGTAATGTCCCATTTTTTCCATTACTTCAGGAGTTAAACCGGGAATATTGACCGCAGATCTAGCTGGTAGTCCCAATAAGACATCTCGAATCTGTTCAGCAACATCGATGGCTACATTGACCTGGGCTTCTGTTGTGGAAGCTCCCAAATGGGGAGTGAGGATCACATTTTTCAAGCCGCGCAACTTGGATTCTCCCAAAGGCTCCTGTTCAAAAACATCCAGAGCAGCGCCAGCAATTTTTCCTTCCAGGAGGGCTTGAGCTAGGGCATCCTCATCGATGATCCCGCCGCGTGAACAATTGATAATGCGCGTTGTGGGCTTCATCTTGGCAATTGACTGGGCATTTATTAAATGGGTGGTTTCTGGGGTTTTGGGTACATGGAGAGTGATATAGTCAGATTCGCTAAAGAGGGTATTTAAGTCAACCAGGACAGCTCCGATTTGTTCGGCTCTTTCTTGAGAGATGAAAGGATCAAAAGCCAGGATTTTCATGCCCATTGCTCTAGCTACTGCAGCAACATGGGAGCCGATTTTACCAAGACCTACTATTCCTAATGATTTCTTATAGACCTCAACGCCTACAAAGCTCTTGCGATCCCACTGATTATCCTTGATAGAGAGATCGGCATCCGGAATGTGGCGAGAGAGAGCCAACATCATAGCCAAGGCATGCTCAGCAGCTGCTATGGTGTTACCTTCGGGTGAATTGACTACAATGATTCCATTACGAGTTGCCGCCGGCACGTCGATATTATCTACACCGACGCCTGCACGGCCGATTATCTTTAGCTCTTTGCCAGCTTCAATAATCTCCTTGGTCACCTTTGTACCCGAACGCAGCATCAAGGCATCATATTCAGGTATTATTTTTACTATTTCTTCAGGTTTTAGCCCAACTTTTACATCAACCTGGGCTACTTGGGACAGGATATCAATCCCTATTTGATCAATTGGATCAGATACTAAAACTTTAGACATACTTGGGGGTTAATTATTAGTTTTAAGAGAAATATTCTCGTTTTTTTGGTATGGCTAAACGTTCTGCTAAGCAGTAGATAGTACCAATGTTGTGATTAGTTGCTTTGCGAATTATACCATGGCAAACAAAAAAAATAAAATCACAAAACTTGGCCTTTACAATTATTCTAAAAGACTTTAGAGTGAATATCTAATATCAATATATCAAAAGTATAAATAAAGCTGTGAGTATCATAATAGGTCGGGGAAAGAACTCCCGTAGGGCGTACGGAATAGATGAAATTGCTCTTGTACCGGGAGCCTGCACTCTTGATCCAAGCTTGGCTGACACCAGCTACAGTATCGGTAATATTAAACGAGAAATTCCTATAATCGCCAGTGCAATGGATGGTGTGGTAGATGTGCGCATGGCAGTTCTCCTTTCCGGTTTGGGTTCACTCGGAGTGCTCAACCTTGAAGGTATCCAGACACGCTATGAAGATACTGGTCCCATTCTGGATCAAATTGCCTCTGTTGGGAAATCAGAATTTGTTGGCTTGATGCAGGCGCTCTATCTAGAACCTGTAAAACCTGAATTGGTGGAGTTGAGGATCAAGGAAATCAAGGAGCAAGGTGGTATTGCCGCGGTAAGCTTAACCCCCTTGGGGGCTGCCAAGTATGGACAACTTGTAGCACAGGCAGGGGCTGATATTATTTTCATTCAAGCAACAGTGGTTTCAACCAATCACCTCAGCCCAGATGGTGTGAATTCTTTGGATCTGGCTCAATTTTGTCAGGAAATGCCAATACCAGTAGTCTTGGGAAACTGTGTAACCTATGAAGTGTCTTTGGAACTTATGAAGGCTGGTGCTGCTGCCATCTTGGTGGGTATAGGACCAGGAGCCGCCTGTACTTCACGGGGTGTTTTGGGTGTAGGGATACCCCAGGCAACCGCCGTTGCTGATTGCGCAGCAGCCAGGGATGATTTCCATCGTCAAACTGGTGAGTATGTGCCAATCATTGCTGATGGCGGAATTGTCACTGGTGGGGATATTTGCAAATGTATTGCTTGTGGCGCTGATGCTGTGATGATCGGCTCACCTATTGCCAGGGCCAATGAAGCCCCTGGAAAAGGCTATCACTGGGGTATGGCTACCCCGAGTCCAGTTCTGCCAAGGGGAACTAGGATCAATGTAGGTACTACTGGTAGTATTCGGGATATCTTGTTAGGACCGGCTAAGCTTGACGATGGTACTCATAATCTTCTGGGGGCTCTCAAAACCAGTATGGGTACATTGGGAGCGCAAAATATCAAGCAGATGCAACAGGTAGAGGTGGTAATTGCTCCTTCTCTCTTGACTGAAGGCAAGGTTTACCAGAAGGCCCAGCAATTAGGCATGGGGAAATAGAACAATTTTTGGTAAAAGTTGCAACTGTTCGGTTGTTGCCATACCCAAAAAATTTTCACCGTCATAGACTAACACCCGCTCTGTTGAGGGTATCTCTTTGAGTTCAATTTTTCTGCCCATACAGAAATCCTGAGTCTGCTGAGAGGTTAATTCCAGCTTACTTAGATGATTGAGGGCAACTTCTGGAGTGATTAGGGAAAATTGATCCATATCAATCATGTTGGCCAGTGTTTCTAGGGTAATACTCTCAGCAAGCTTAAAGCCTCCACTTTCTAAGCGCACTAACCCGGCTAGGGTGGCCCCAGTACCGAGAGATTGTCCTAGATCCCGCGCAATTGATCTGATATAGGTACCGCTTCCACAAATAATCTCGAGGGTTAATTGAGGAAAATCTCCCGATTGCCAAGCCAAGATCTTTAGATCATAAATCTCCACTTGGCGCTCGGGAACTACAAATATTTCTCCCCGACGAGCTTTTTCATAAAGACGAACTCCCCCTACTGAAATGGCGCTGTAAGCGGGGGGAATCTGCCTGATTATTCCCTTGAAAACTTTTAAATGAGGCTCAATCATCTCTAGATTGAGTTGATCGCTGTGTCTTTGGCAAACTATATCCCCTTGGAGATCATCAGTGGTGGTTGTCAGTCCAAACTGAATCAGCGCCCTATATTTTTTATTGCCTGGTAAATAATCCAATAGGCGGGTAGCGCCTCCCAAGGCAATGCTCAATACTCCACTTGCTGCTGGATCCAGGGTACCGCCATGGCCAACCCGTTTGATTTTGGTAAGCTTTCTAACCTTGTAGATACAGTCATGTGAAGTAATCCCTTTTGGTTTATGCAGATTGATGAACCCAATCATATAACTTTAAAACATCAGTAATGGGCATGCGCGAAGATACTCCCAGAGTCAAAGGAGAGCTGCGTCCTCTAGAGAAGTGCTCCGCTGCTGCATAGCCAATCATAGCAGCATTGTCAGTGCATAGATTCAAGGGAGGGAAATAGACTTCCAGAGAATTTGCTTGAGCGAGTTCTGTTAATTGTTGACGCAGGGCACTATTGGCGGCCACACCCCCGCCTACTACAATCCTGGTAAGATTTTGAGCCAGCGCGCAATTGATAGTTCTTTTGGTGAGGCTCTGGGCTACCGTGTATTGAAAGCTAGCTGCCAAGTCTTCTACCGGCAAAGGATCTGAAAGCTTTTTCACCAGATTCAACATGGCAGTTTTAAGTCCGCTAAAGCTCATATCATAGGGATGAAACCCGCCTTCGGGTAGAGAGATCTTTCCTTCGGGTAACTTAAAGGAATGGGGATCACCTTTTAAAGCTAGGCGATCTATTATGGGACCTCCAGGGTAACCCAAACCTAAAAGTCTGGCGACCTTATCAAAAGCTTCTCCTGCTGCATCGTCTCTGGTGCTGCCCAAAACCTGATAATCTGCGCAGTCTCTTACTTCAATCAAGCAAGTATGACCTCCTGAGACCAATAGACAAAGAAAAGGAGGATTTAATTGGGTATGGGACAAGCAACCGGCAAAAATGTGACCTTCTAAATGATGAACACCAACAAAAGGTAAATCCTTTAGCAAAGACAGGGTCTTGGCTGCGCTTAAGCCTACCAATAAAGAGCCTACCAGCCCAGGGGCTACTGTTGCGGCAATAGCATCTATATCAGTCCAGACAGTTCCAGATTGATCCAATGCTTCTTGCAGACAAAGGTTGATATGCTCCAGATGACTTCTAGAGGCCATCTCCGGCATAACGCCGCCGTAGGGTTGATGCACCTTAAACTGCGATGAGATAATGTTACTGAGGATTCTACGACCAGTGACTAAGGCAACAGAAGTATCATCACAACTGGTTTCTATAGCTAATATGGTCTTGGTCATCAATGATCAATTAAAGGAAAACTGAAAAGGAAGAACGAAAGCATTATAGATTTCCAAAATGGTGGCCACTACGCCCGCTATAAAGCTCATTCTAAATAATAGGGCAATACTTGAATCGAACCGACGTTTTGTCTTTTGAAGGTATACATAAATATTCAAAGCCCCCAGCATAAAAAATAGAAGGGAAAGGAGGCTCATTCTTGGCTGCCTTTTCTCTGGGGAAGACATTGACCAGGCTTGTTGATTTTCCACGGTATTAACTCCATTAAAGATAGGCATTGTATTGATCTATTATTTTTGGATCATTAGACTAAATGTTAACTCATATTAAGAAAAAAGTAAACTATTGTTAAATTTATTTGACATAATTGCACTCTTTGGCCATATTTTTAGCTTATTGTCCTGGGAATTTTTGAGATACGGTGGATCTTGCCAAGAGGTATAATGCCGATCAGGTTATTATTCATGGGGGAGCAATATTGCTTTAGGTTATGGCTGAAATCGATTCAGAAAGAGCCCGGCGAATCATTATTACAGGCGGAGCCGGATTTATTGGTTCAAACTTTGTGCATCACTGGTCTAAGAAATATCCCAAAGATCGCATAGTTGTTCTTGATTCGCTCACCTATGCTGGCAATAGAGCAACTCTTGAGGATTTGGAAAATCTAGAGAATTTTCGCTTTGTTCATGGCGATATCTGTGATCGTCCTTTGGTGGATCAACTTCTCAAGCAGGAAAATATAGACAGCATTGCCCACTTTGCGGCTCAATCGCATGTGGATCGTTCCATATTGGGTCCTGGCGCTTTTGTAGAAGCTAACGTTGTGGGGACTTTTACCCTACTGGAATCTTTTCGTCAATATTGGCTAGAATCTGGCCAACCCAAGCATTATCGCTTCTTGCATATCTCCACCGATGAAGTCTATGGTAGCCTCGGACCTAGCGATCCGCCCTTTAGCGAGAGCACTGCCTATTCACCAAATAGTCCTTATTCTGCTTCCAAGGCCGGTAGTGATCATCTAGCTAGAGCATATTATCACACCTATGCTCTGCCTACGATCATCACCAATTGCTCCAACAACTATGGTCCTTTCCATTTTCCCGAAAAACTCATTCCCCTAATGATCATCAATATTCTCCAAGGTAAACCACTGCCAATTTATGGAGATGGTCAAAATGTGCGGGATTGGCTCTATGTTAAGGATCACTGCCAGGCTTTGGATTTTGTGATTCACTCCGGTACCCCTGGTCAAACCTACAATGTTGGTGGTAACAATGAGGTAAAAAACATAGATCTTGTCTATCTAATTTGTAGGTTGATGGATGAGCTCTCTGAGGATCTACCTGTCAAACCGGCAGAGAATCTGATCACCTTTGTCAAGGATCGCCCAGGCCATGATCGTCGTTATGCTATTGATGCTTCTAAAATTCGACAGGAATTGGGCTGGATCCCGGAAACAACCGTAGCAGAAGGTATCAGAGAGACCATACTATGGTACTTGGAAAACCAGAAATGGTGGAGACCCCTGCTCTCTGCTGACTATCAAGCCTATTATCAGGCTTCCTACGATCAAAAATTCATATGAAAGAAGTCACTGTTCAAGTTCCAGCTACAACTGCCAATATAGGCCCCGGTTTTGATTGTCTAGGGGCAGCTCTATCTCTCTACAACCGCTTTAAATTTACTCTTGCCGAAAACAACAGTATTGAGCTCTTTGGAACTCAAGCTCAGGGTGTCTTTTTGGATTTATCTCCAAACAACCTTCTCTATCATTCTTTTCTCAGGCTCTATCAACATATTGACCACTTTGCCCCGACGGTTAAAATGTCAGTAGAGATCAATGTACCCCTATCTAGGGGATTGGGTAGTTCAGCTACTGCTATTGTGGGAGGACTTTTGGCAGCCAATTCCATGGCCGGCAATCCACTTACTAAAAAAGAAATCAGAAATTTGGCAATCTCGATTGAAGGTCATCCCGATAACGTGGTTCCAGCATTACTGGGCAACTGTCAGCTTTCTGTCGGTGGACCCGGTAATTGGCAGATAAGTCAAATCCAATGGCACAGCGATATTGTGGCAATAGTGGCTATACCTGATTTTAAGCTTTCTACCGAAAAAGCCAGGGCGGTTCTTCCCAATCAATACTCTCGTCAAGATGCCATATTCAACATGTCTCACCTGGCTCTTTTGATCAAAGGATTAGAAACAGGTGACCCTAAATGGCTAAAAGAGTCCTTGCAAGATCGCCTACATCAACCCTATCGCCAATCCTTGATTCCGGGTTATGATGCAGTCTACAGTGCGGCAATAGAGGCCAAAGCCCATGGACTGGTAATCAGCGGGGCTGGTCCTACTTTGCTAGCTCTGGGCGCTCCAGGTTGCAGCGATGGTGTCAGTAAGGCGATCGAACAGGCTTGGCAGAATCAGGGAATTAGAGCCAAGGTGATGACTTTGGCTATTGCTCCCGAGGGGGCTATGATTGAATCTTAGGACGATCCTTACTGATTAAAAAGATCATTAAGCTCATTACGCCTATTTGTAAAAAGAAATTGGGTATAGCTGCTTTTACATCATTTCCTGAGATAATCTGTACCAGAAAAACTATTGCGCCGATCAAGCCGGAACTACCCAATGCTACGTAGATAAACCAGCGAAAGTAACGGTAAGGCGCCTTAGCCTCTGCGCGAAGGTTATCGTAAGGCCTGGATTTTTTAGGTGATTGCATAACAATATTTGTTTGGTTTAATATTATTATATTTCAGGCTAATACTGTAGCTTGCCGGTGGAGCTCAGTGCTAGAGCATTCGATTCGTATGGAGCTAATTTCTCAAAACATTGGCTCCGGGTATTGAATAATGTCCCTTCCGAGACATTCCACTCCGACTATATCGTTTAATGCTTCACAGGTTCTCGCTGATGGCAGTAATTGACCTTCCAATACACCATCATACTTTTAAGTTTCGGTCCATACTGTACCACGTTAGTCGCTTCTGACGGAAAGTTAGCTTGGTTTTCTATCCCAGACATAGGGGTTTGGTGCTGAATATTGCTTTACTTTATATTTCAGCTTATTGGCCGCCCCCTTTTCTGTTATTCCTTATCCCGAATTGACGTTAAAATATTGGTCATCTCCTGCCACAGATGATCTTGTTCCTTTTTGAGTTCAGCTAGTCTTTTGGCAATATTGGCTAATTTGGTTTCTTCATCTTTGACTTGAACCACTGCTAGATCAAGTCCGGATTTGTTAGAAATTCTGAAAATCTTACGAATTTTGATTAGTAGTAATCTAACCAATTTGAGGGGGAACCCCAAGAAGACTATCCAGAATTTTTCACTGAGTTCGGCAATTGCCTTGAGCAATCCCCCTAATAGAAACCAAATCATAGGCACCATTATTATTGAGGCTAAAGGGTGACTGATTAGCCAGTTCAAAATAGGATGTCCTTTTAAAAAGTTTTGCAGTGTATTCTCAATAGATTCGAGCATTGTTTTTGTGATACTGACCGGATCAATTGCATTTTTTAGATCCTGCAGTATTCCTTGCATTTTGGTAGCCAGGTTTGATCTTAAATATCAAAATAATATCTTACTGCCCCTGTTACAGGATCATTGTCAATATATGCTAGATCTAGACTGAGAGCTTTTATTAATAATTTTTTGGCTTCCTCTGGTGGTAAATTAGTGCTGATTATAGCTTGGCTTAGAGATAGAACATTACCATTTTCTTTAGCAGCGTTGAGTAGTTGCCTCATCGGATGGGTACCTGTTGTCTCTAAAAAATCTTTTTCATTTGCTTTTAGTTGTTTATTTCTCTCTCTGACCATACTGGGAATCAAAAATGGATCAATAAGAAATTGACCTATGAAGAAACCACCAAAGGTGAAAAACCAAACCACTCCGCTAGTTGGCCTATTCAAGTAAAAGCGGTGCAATCCACAAATTCCAAAAAACCCTAAACCCCACAATAGATAGGCAATGATAAGATTTGAAGGACCGTTTGATACATACATTGATCCTGAATTATGATTCAAAAAATTTCTATCTTCCATCTTATCTTGCCAAAAAAGATAATAGGAAATATTAATTTTGGGATTCGATCTTACAATCAACCACCGTCGAGATCATGGCAGAGATTATTTGTTCAGGATATACGCTAAAAGGAAGTCGATATATGTCGGATCCTTTTTGGCAAATCAGCTCAGCACATTCTCTCAATTCTCTCAAAGTAATATACTTGAGCCCAAGTTCTTCTAAGCTTCTAGGCAATCCTATCTTTTC
>CAIPYC010000046.1 GCA_903869185.1 uncultured cyanobacterium
CTAGATTCACAAGGAAGAGTAGTTGGAACCTGGGCTGATGTTCTCAACCGCGCTAACATTGGGTTTGAAGTAATGCACGAGCGCAATGCTCACAACTTCCCTCTTGATTTGGCTTCCGGCGAACAGGCTCCTGTAATCAACGGTTAAAAACTCAATAGCTAACTCAATCAAAAAGCACTCCCATATTCTTGGGGGTGTTTTTGGTTTTTAGCGGAGATTCTGCCCAAACCAAGATTTCAGTTGTTCCCGACATTCTAATTCCATAATTCCAGTGACGACCTTTAATCGATGGTTGGAAGATGGCCCGTCAGGCGTATTAACCATGGTACGGATGCTGCCGGTTTTAGGATCATCAACACCATAAACCAACTGTCCAATCCTGGACTGTATGATAGCCCCTGCACACATAAGACATGGTTCAAGTGTTACATAAATAGTACATTCATCTAATCGCCAGCTTCCTAGCTTTCTGCAAGCTTCCTGAATTGCTATAATTTCAGCATGTGCTGTTGGATCTTGTCTGCTTTCTTTAGAATTGCCTTTAATGGCCAATATATTGTCCAAGCGATCTACCACAACAGCACCGACTGGAATCTCTCCCATTTCCCCTGCTGAGCCAGCAATTCTCAAAGACTCGCTCATATATTCTCTGTGTTTGAGATATTCAATGTAGTTAATTTTGCTCAAAACAGCATCTCAAAATAAAATACTTTGAAATAAAGCCAAACCTTCCACACCTCCCAAAAGCTTCTCAGCCGAACGTTCAGGGTGTGGCATCATCCCCAAGACATTGCCCTGAGCATTAGTGATACCGGCGATATTATTAAGGGAGCCATTGGGATTGTCATCTTCTTGGACTTCACCCTCCTTGTTGCAATAGCGAAAGAGAACCTGTCCTTGATCTTCAATTTTCTTAAGAGTCTCAGTATCGCTGTAGTAACAGCCCTCACCATGGGCAATTGGCAAGGTAATCACTTGCTCTTTTTGATAATTCCGACTCCATAGCGATGTATTATTTTCTACCCTTAGAGCTACGCGCTTACAAATAAAATGAAGATTTTTATTTCTTATCAAAGCACCTGGCAATAAACCAACTTCAGTCAAGATTTGAAAGCCATTACATATTCCCAGAACTTTTTGTCCTCGATTTGCTGCTTCTACTACAGAGGACATTACGGGAGAAAAACGGGCAATTGCACCACAACGCAAGTAATCCCCGTAACTGAAACCGCCTGGAATGACAATAATATCAAGGTCATCTAAAATGGTCTCTTGATGCCATACTAAACGACTTGTTGCTCCTAATATATCCTTCGTGACAGTCAAAACATCTCGATCACAGTTGGAACCAGGAAAAACTATAATGCCAAACTTCATTTTCTGCTACTCCTTGGCCGCGATCTCAAGGCGATAATTCTCAATGACTGGATTTGCCAATAACTGATGACAAATTTGATCGAGCTGAGCAATTGCTTCTTGTTCATTTTCAGCCGAGAGAGTAAGTTCTATATACTTACCGATTCTGACTTCTTCAACGGTTGAATATCCTAACTCCAGCAAGCCCAAGCGTACCGCCGTACCGGCAGGATCCAAGACTGAAGATCTCAGTGTGACGTAAATTCTGGACTGGTAAGACTGTAGCATCGACGAGAGCAGGGGGGGACTAGGTAATGCTCTTCATGATACCATGCCAATGTTATTAAGATATAGGAAACAAGTCTCACCAACCAAGAGGTTAAAATGTTCGATCGTTATCGTAGAGATGTAGAACCTGAGGAAATTATTGATAGCTCATCTGGGCAGATAGTTGAAAAAGACCTATTTTGTGATCCTGAAGATCTAATCAAGGGAGAACCGGAAATAGTGGAGGTGGTTGAAAAGATCAGTGGAATATTATCACCCTATTTCATTGTTTTGGTTGGATTGTTACTGTACAAGCAGAATTTTTATATTGCCAATACTTTAATTGTGATTGGGATTCTCTCGCTACTGAAAATCTCCTGGGGGGATATTATTGGTTTTTTTCAAGGACTAAAAAAATTTTTAGCTAGAGTACCTGATGATACAATTGGCTAGACCAGAGAGAGAGCCAATGGGCAGCCTGGTACTTTACCACTTGTTAAAATGGTCGGTGGTTAGTCCTCTTTTGCATACCTTTTTCAGGATCAAGATTTATGGAGCAGATAATGTTCCACAAAAAGGTCCCCTTATTTTAGTTAGCAATCATGCTAGTTATCTGGATCCTCCAATTATTTCTAGTGCGGTAGGCCGTCCCGTGGCTTTTATGGCTAAAGAGGAACTGTTCAGGATACCTATATTAAATAAACTAATCAAGCTTTACGGAGCCTATCCTGTTAATCGATCCGTGGCTGATCGTCAAGCGATTAGAGCGGCCCTTTCAGCATTAGAGAAAGGTTGGGCTGTTGGTATCTTTCTAGAGGGAACTAGAACAAATGATGCCAAGGTCAATGATCCCAAGCTGGGAGCAGGTCTTATTTCTGCCAAATCAGGTATTCCAGCACTTCCAGTTAGTCTCTGGGGCACTGAAAAAGTCTTACAAAAAGACTCATTTCTGCCGCATATGCCACCTCTGACTATTAGAATTGGCCAAACTATCCCCGCCCCGGCAAGTAGCAACAGAGCTGAACTGCTAAAATTTACGAAAGAATGTGCCGATGCCATCAACCGTTTACACGATTTAGGACGTTAAGCCATGAGTGAATCCATCTCTATCAGTCCAAATATCTCCTTTGACCAGGCATTAGAAAAATCAGGTAAGCTCGTTGAAATGATTGCCAATGGCGATTTGAGCGAGTCCCAAATAGAGGAAATAGTTTCACTGCTGGTGGCAAGCGTAAATGGTTCGAGAAGTTTTTTTGCCAACTATTTGACTACTGATTATGATTTTGCCAATACTCCATCACCAGCTATACTCAAAGCTCTGCGTTCATCGAGCACCATCGTCTCAGATATTTTGGTAAAAAACCTGGCCATGTCTACTGCTTCAGCGTTAACTCACCAGCGCAACGGTGATCTAGAGCAATCTGCCGGCTCCCTGATAGTTCAGCAAAGAACATTGAACTTATTAAGTCTACTCAAGTTACCTGAATCGGGTGAAAAAATCTCCAGTTTAGCTTTGACAATCAAAAATGGTACGGGCGATTATCAGGGGTTTTTGGAGCGATGGGGTTATGATACAGAGCAGAAAGAAGCTATAGCAAAAGCTCTGGTTGATGTTATTATGGGTATCTAATATTGAGAAAATTTTGAGATAAAACTATGGCTTTACAACTAGGTGATGTGGCACCGGACTTTACACAACAATCTTCAGAAGGTGAGATCTCTTTTCATAAGTGGGCAGGCGATAGCTGGGTAGTTTTCTTTTCCCATCCTGCAGACTTCACTCCTGTGTGTACTACAGAGCTGGGTATCGTATCTAGCTTAAAATCCGAATTTGACAAGAGAAACGTCAAAGCGATTGCCCTTAGCGTTGATAGTACGCAATCTCACAAAGGGTGGATTAGTGATATAAATGAAACCCAAAAAACTACGGTCAACTATCCTATTGTTGCTGATGAAGATCGCAAGGTTTCTGATCTCTACGGCATGATTCATCCCAATTCCCTAAACAATCTGACCGTTCGCTCTGTATTTATAATCGATCCCAACAAAAAAATTCGTCTGATGATCACCTATCCAGCAAGTACTGGTAGAAATTTTGCTGAAATTCTCAGGGTGATTGATTCTCTACAGTTGACTGATTACCACAGCGTAGCAACTCCTGGTAATTGGCAAGATGGAGGAGATTGTGTAGTAGTGCCTTCAATTTCTACTGAAGAAGCTAGAACCAAGTTTCCTAAAGGAATTACCGAGATCAAGCCTTATCTACGTATGACTCCTCAACCCAATAAATAGGTTATTACCTATATCTTAGATATTAGGGTGGGTTCAGGCCCGCCTTTTTTTGATCTTTGCTGATATATTCAACAAATATAAAAAATATGGACATTAAAGACGGCTTTACTGGAGCAATTGGCTGTACACCCTTGATTCGCTTGAAAAGTTTTTCACAAGAGACAGGCTGTGAAATTTTGGGCAAGGCAGAATTTCTCAACCCCGGAGGTTCGGTAAAGGATCGCGCTGCTTTATATATCATTGAAGATGCTGAGAGAAAAGGACTACTTAAGCCAGGTGGTACAGTGGTAGAGGGAACTGCTGGCAATACGGGGATTGGATTAGCCCATATATGTAACGCTAAGGGCTATCGCTGCTTGATAGTGATTCCCGATACCCAATCTCAAGAAAAAATAGATACTCTCAGAACCCTTGGTGCTGAAGTCCTGACCGTGCCTGCAGTGCCTTACCGGGATCCTAACAACTATGTCAAGCTATCAGGCAGGATTGCCCAAGAAACTGAAAATGCTATCTGGGCGAATCAGTTTGACAATCTGGCTAACCGGCAGTCCCACTATCAAACAACAGGTCCTGAAATATGGCAACAGACCAATGGGAGAATTGACGGTTGGGTTGCATCTACCGGTACTGGTGGAACATATGCAGGAGTTGCCATGTTCCTAAAGCAGAAAAACCCTACTATTAAATGTGTAGTGGCAGATCCTTTAGGTAGCGGTCTCTATAGCTATATCAAAACTGGAGAAATCAAAATAGAGGGTAGTTCCATAACCGAAGGAATAGGTAATAGCAGAATCACCGCCAACATGGAAAATGTACCAATTGATGATGCCTTGCAAATTGATGATCCCCAAGCCATCAAGGTGGTCTATCAACTTTTGGAAAAAGATGGCCTGTTTATGGGCGGTTCGGTCGGGATCAATGTAGCAGCTGCAGTCAATATGGCCAAACAAATGGGACCAGGACATACCATCGTTACAGTGCTATGCGATAGTGGAGCTCGCTATCAATCAAGGCTTTATAATAAACAATGGCTCTCTAGCAAGAATTTACTTCCTAGTTAAGACCAGGCTTTCTTTGGTACTCTATCAAAATACAAAAAGCTTCGGGAAATTAAAAAAAATTGACTATGCCCAACCCGTTTCTTTCACTCAACTATGAACAAGCAATAGAATCCTTAGGTCCTGAGTACTACGATAGGGTAGAAGCTGCCAGATTTCCTCAACAAAAATTACGTTTTCGTAACGATAAGCTTTTACCGGTTTTAGGTCAGAACCCAGAATCGGTCAAAGATGATGATTTTATTGAGGCATTTGGCTTGTTTGAATCCATCAATCCTCTCTTGGCCTTGCGCTATCATGGCTATCAGTTTGGCTATTACAACCCCAATTTGGGAGATGGCAGAGGTTTTCTTTATGGTCAAATCAGAGGAATTGATCATGTTTTGTACGATCTTGGCACCAAAGGCTCAGGTCAAACGCCCTATTCACGCAACGGTGATGGTCGACTGACCCTTAAAGGGGGTGTAAGGGAAGTCATTGCCGCAGAGGCTCTTTTTGCTATGGGTGTGAATACATCCAGGTGTCTGAGCCTAATCGAAACTGGAGAATCTCTTTGGAGGGGAGATGAGCCGTCTCCGACAAGATCCTCGGTAATGGTTCGGCTAACTCGATCTCATGTGCGCTTTGGCACCTTTGAGCGACTGCATTATTTCCAAAGGCCCGATCTTATCGAAAAATTGCTTGTACACGTAATTGAAAACTATTACCCTGAATTGGCCAAGGAAAAGGATGCTTTTAGTCTTTTTTATGCTGAATTAGTAAAAAGAACCGCTCAATTGGCCGCGCAGTGGATGTCTGCTGGTTTTTGTCATGGAGTTCTAAATACAGATAACATGTCAATCACAGGAGAGAGTTTTGATTATGGCCCCTATGCCTTTATCTCCACTTTTAATCCCAATTTTACTGCAGCTTATTTTGACTCCACTGGTCGCTACAGTTACGGTAATCAGCCTGACATCTGTCATTTAAACCTAGAGATGCTTCAAGTTCCTCTTGGTTTAGTTATACCTAAAACTGAATTACAGAATGGGCTTTTGCATTTTGAGTCTCACTATTACGAAACTTACTCCAGTTTAATGCTTGGCAAGCTAGGTTTAGAGCAGAATATCAAAACAGATGAGTTAGTACAAAAAACACGTGATCTTTTGCTGGAAACTCAAATAGGCTATCACGAGTTCTTCGATTTACTCGCTAAGGAATTTAATATGAGCTGGCTTGAGGATAGTTCAAATATCCTGGAAAATACAGGGTTTCCTCAAGCAGGAATCTGGCAGGATTGGCGAATTATCTATCATCATTTTCTGCAGCAGCTACCTCTATCTTCTAGAAAAATGATTAAAGCTAAATTAGTTGGAAACAATCCATCTAATGTTCCTGTAAGACCTTTAATTGAGTCCATATGGCAAGATATCAGCGAAAAGGACGATTGGAACAAATTCAATGAGCTAATCAAGTCTTTACAAGGGCGCTCATGAATAGATCTATTCTATTTTGATCTATTTGCTCAATTTTTACCTCAATTCCTGGTCCAAAAAACTTTTCTATTTTTTCTTTTTGAGTTTGCCATGTTTCTATAGAAACCAAGGGTGAAGAAAATTCCAAAACCAATGTATAGCGGTCATCTACCAAAATTTCTCTCAAAGACAACAAAACTGGCCGTTCCTCATCGGTGGGTCTCAATCCTACCTTCCCAAGAGCTTCATCTAGGTGAGCTTCTTGTCCGTATCGATAGCGTGTAACATCTCTGATGATCTGTTGCTGCGTTTTTGTTGCCTGAGAATTACGAAGAGCTAAAATTTCACTCGAAGTAGGCACACTGAAAGAAATTGGCTTCAACTCTGCCGCCTTGAGTGCCAACCCACCCAAGAGCAAGGGGATTCCGTAAAAAAAACCCGCCAAATTAAGTGTTGAATTGCCTGTAGCATAAGCAAAAAAACCTAGAACGGTCAATATACCGCCAATACTTAAACCCAAAAGAGCCAACGGAATTTTAGCAAACATTTTTCTTTAAAACCTTTCACTACAAATCTAAGATTATCAGTGATCACCTAATTGCAACAAAAAAATATAGAATTGAGATATATGGACTTAAGCTTTCATACAAGATCCAATCACAAAATACTAGCATATTGATGGAGGGACTCTTAGAACACCCCCTAGAATCACTAAGAACACAAAAATGGTTTAAGCTGATATGCGGAGCCAGTTTTCAAGATCTAGAAGTCATTAGAAGCTTGTCTCTGGTCTACGCTCTAGCAGGTGTGGACTGCTTGGATGTAGCCGCAGATCCGGCAGTGATCGAGGCTGTCAGGGAGAGTTTGGAGTTAGCGGAAGTTTTAGCAGATCAAGCAAGAGAGAGAGGTTATTCTTATACCGGAAAACCTTGGCTAATGGTCAGCTTGAACGATGGAGAGGATATTCACTTTCGTAAAGCTAGTTTCAATCCGCAAAATTGCCCGGCCGATTGTGGACGTCCCTGTGAAAGAATATGCCCAGTAAATGCAATTAACTCTGATGGAGTAGTCAAGGATAAATGTTACGGCTGTGGCCGCTGCATAGCAGTATGTCCTCTTAATTTAATTGATTCCCAGTCCCAGCCATATGTTGAACCAGACTTAATCTTTGAACAGGTAGAGAAGGGATATGTCCAAGCAATCGAGATACATACTCAGGTTGGACATCACTTGAGATTTGCTGAGTTCTGGGAAAAAATCAGACCTAACCACGCTCGATTGAAGCTTTTAGCAATAAGTTGCCAAGAACATCCAGATGCCATAAGCTACTTGCAGCAAATATACCAACAGATTTCCCCTCTAGAATGTCCTCTGCTTTGGCAGACTGACGGACGTCCCATGAGCGGAGATATCGGCAAAGGTACCACTCATGCTGCTATTGCCTATGCGCAAAGATTGAGAGCAGTCAACCTGCCTGGCTACATACAATTAGCAGGAGGGACCAATGGCTATACTGTTGAAAAACTAAAGTCACTCGGAATGCGCCATCAGATATCTGGAGTAGCCTATGGCAGTTACGCCAGATCGATCGTTGATGACCTACTGCCTAGAAAGATTGAACCAGATGGCAATAGAAAGTGGGTACCTGAGTCGATCTGGCAAGCTGTCAAGATTGCTCACGATCTTGTGGCAGAATTTAAACAAATACACTAAAGTAAATAGTTAATTTAAACTTATAAATCTAACCCTAGAATTGATGTCAGAGATTATCTCTTTTCCGGCAATTAACGAAGATTTTAGAAAACTCCTAGAGATTCTTCCCCCTGCTATAAGGGAGAATTTAGAACAGTATTCCACTCTAGATCAGCTGATGGAAGTAGTAATGGATTTGGGACGCATACCCGAAGCCCGTTTCTCCAATGAAACCGTCGAGCTCGGAACTTTCCCAATAACCAAAGAAGATTTGAATTACTCCATAGCCAGAGTAGGTACTTTTAGTGGCGATAATAGGGCAGGAATAGAACGAACACTTCACCGAATTAGTGCAATACGCAATAGAACAAATGAAATAATTGGTTTGACCTGTCGCATTGGTAGAGCGATATTGGGTACGATATCCATGATCTCCGATCTGGTTGAAACAGGTAAATCACTCCTCCTTCTTGGTCGTCCTGGTGTTGGCAAAACTACAGCCTTAAGAGAAATAGCGCGCGTACTGGCAGATGAGTTCAACAAGAGGGTGATTATCATTGATACATCCAATGAAATAGCCGGCGACGGAGATGTTCCTCACCCGGCAATTGGCAGAGCCAGAAGAATGCAGGTAGCCCGGCCAGAACTTCAACATCAGGTGATGATAGAGGCTGTAGAAAACCATATGCCCGAGGTGATAATCATCGATGAGATTGGCACTGAGTTAGAGGCATTGGCAGCGCGCACTATTGCAGAAAGAGGCGTACAGCTAGTGGGAACCGCTCACGGAAACCGATTAGAAAATCTGATCAAAAATCCCACACTTTCTGACTTAGTAGGAGGAATTCAAGCAGTTACCCTGGGAGATGATGAGGCCAGAAGAAGAGGAAGTCAGAAAACTGTGCTCGAAAGAAGAGCTTCCCCAACTTTTGAGATTGCCGTAGAAATGCTTGAAAGACAACGATGGGCAATTCACAATGATGTTGCAAAAACCATTGATCTATTGCTTAGAAATCATGAGCCTGGTCTTGAAATCAGAACAATCAACAGCGCAGGGGAAGTTGAAAAAATCGAAGAATCTCTTGTTACTACAAATGAACTTACCGCTCAAAAAGAGATCAGCAAATCAAACTCAGTAAATAAGCCAAGAGGCTGGCGTACATCTGGTCGTATGTTGCCAGTTACCCTCTTGGATGAAGATGAACAAGAATCTCAGAAAAATAATTTTGATCAATTAATAGAGAAATCTTGGTATCTCAGGGAAGAAATAACTGATAAAGTTCGTACCCCTGGACCCAATGGAGAAGATTGGCCTGTATATGTCTATCCCTATGGTGTAAGTAAGGGGCAGTTAGAACAGGTACTTGAGATCATGGAATTGCCTATAGTCTTGACAAAAGATCTAGACGAGGCGGATGTCGTCTTAACCCTCCGCACTCAAGCTAAAACTAACTCCAAATTAAAGCAAATGGCAAAAAATCGACAAATTCCTGTCCATGCCATCAAAGCCAATTCTATTCCCCACATTACCAAGGGATTACACCGAATACTAGGACAAGATGAACACAAGATTCCAGATTCTCTCGGGTTAGCCTTTTTCAATCAGGCTAATAGTGAAGATGAGCTAGAGGCATTGGAAGAGACCAGGTTGGCGGTTGAACAGATCGTAATACCTAGAGGACAACCAGTAGAACTGTTGCCACGTTCAGCACGAATCCGCAAGATGCAACATGAACTGGTGGAACATTATCGTTTACATTCGGATAGTTTTGGAGAAGAACCCAATCGTCGCTTGCGCATCTATCCAGCTTAAAATTAAATATTGAGAAATATTCATATAATTCATTAACTCTTAATGGTACCAGCTAATCTCACGCTCAAGGGAAGTGATTACCTGAGCTATGCTCAAGAAGTTACCTCACCCAATCAGTTGATTTTTCCGATTACTGCTGCGATAAATAATCAAGATCACCTCAGTATTGGTGGTTGTGATGTGATTCAACTAGTAGAAAATTTTGGCTCACCACTGTATATTTTAGATGAAGAGACATTGCGACTGGCCTGCCGCCAATACAGGGAATCGCTTTTGCGTTTTTATCCAGGGCAATCCCAGGTTATTTATGCATCCAAAGCATGGTCATCTTTAGCTATATGCGCTCTGGTTGCTAACGAGGGAATTGGTTTTGACGTTGTCTCTGGTGGTGAA
>CAIPYC010000047.1 GCA_903869185.1 uncultured cyanobacterium
TATGGAAGGGGGGTTGTATTATCAGAGCGGGCTTCTTGGATAAGATTAAAAAAGCTTTCCAAGATGATCCCCATTTGGCTAACTTACTCTTGGCACCTGAATTTAAACAAAGCATTCTGGATCGTCAGCAATCTTGGCGTGAAGTTGTTTCTTTTGGTAATAATACGGGAATACCACTTCCGGCTTTTAGTGCATCCTTGAGTTATTTTGATAGTTATCGAAAAGAAAGACTTCCACAAAATCTGACTCAGGCGCAGCGCGACTATTTCGGGGCCCACACTTATGAGAGAATTGATCGTCCCAGGGGCGAGTTTTTCCATACAGAGTGGCAGGGTTTATAGACTAACGCGGCCGCAGTTTTGGGTTAAAATGTTTATCTGTTTAAAAATTAACTTACTCCATGAAACCCTATCTCGCGGCCGCCATCCAGATGACTAGTAAGCCAGACTTGCAGTATAATTTGACACAGGCAGAAGATTTGATTGAATTAGCTGTTCGTCGCGGCGCAGAGTTGATTGGTTTGCCAGAAAACTTTTCCTTTTTGGGTAAAGAGGAAGCAAAAGTCAGTATGGCAGTTGAAATCAGCAATCAAACCGAGAAGTTCTTGAAAACCATGGCGCAGCGATTTCAGGTTACCCTTCTCGGTGGTGGATTCCCCACAGTAGTCGATGGAGAGCCCAATAGAGCTTACAATACTGCGATTTTAATTTCACCCAATGGAGAAGAGTTGGGCCGCTATAGCAAAGCTCATTTGTTTGATGTAAATGTACCAGATGGCATTACCTACCGTGAATCTAATACGGTTATGTCTGGAAAACAGTTGCCCAAAATAATTACTTCCGAGAAGTTGGGCAATATAGGCTTATCAATCTGTTACGATGTTCGTTTTCCTGAGCTTTATCGGTATCTTTCAGCAGAAGGAGCAGACGTATTGATAGTTCCTGCTGCTTTTACGGCCTACACAGGCAAAGATCATTGGAAAGTTCTTCTAAGAGCAAGAGCAATCGAGAATACCTGTTATGTTATAGCTCCTGCCCAAACCGGTAATCACTACGAGCGAAGATACACTCACGGACATGCAATGATCGTTGATCCCTGGGGCTTGGTACTAGATGATGCCGGAGAATCAGTTGGTATGTCTATTGCCGAGATTAATCCAGAAAGACTTCAGAGAGTTCGCAGACAAATGCCATCTCTGCAACATAGAGTGTTTCATTGATGATAATATTATTTAACTTTCTAGTATTTCTAATATAGATAGGCTTATGGTCATAGCTCTTAGTAAAAATCTTAGTAAAAGTATTATAACTCGCCTAGATGAGTTGGCAGAGAATATAATTTCAGGCTATAGGATTTCCAAGGCCGAGGCAATCGAGTTAAGTGAAATAGAAGGACAGGAAAATATCTTAGAACTATGCCGAGCTGCCAACAAGATTCGTAAGGCACTTTGTGGTCAAAAAGTAGATCTTTGTAGCATCGTCAATGTCAAATCCGGTAATTGTTCTGAAGATTGTGGATTTTGCGCTCAGTCCGCTCATCATCCTAACCCTGAATCTCCTGTATATGGACTCAAAGGAGCCGATGAGATAATTGCCCAAGCCAAGGCAGCCGAAGCAGCTGGTGCCAAGAGGTTTTGCTTGGTCAGCCAGGGAAGAGGTCCCAAGTATGCCAATGTCACATCCAAAGATTTTGCCACCATTCTAGAAACTGTAGAGAGAATCATAGAGGAGACTAATATCAAACCCTGCTGCGCATTGGGTGAGGTAACCAAAGAACAGGCTTTAGCTTTGAGAGAAAAAGGTGTCACTCGCTACAACCACAATCTAGAAGCCAGTTCCTCCTTTTTTGGCAAGATAGTATCTACCCATAGCTGGCAAGATAGAGTAGATACTATTAAAAATCTTAAGGCAGCTGGTATCCAGGCCTGCAGTGGTGGCATTATTGGTTTAGGAGAAAGCTGGAATGATCGTATTGATTTGGCCTTTGCCCTTAGCGAATTGGAAGTTGAATCAGTTCCTTTAAATCTATTAAACGCAAGAGAAGGCACCCCTTTGTCCAATCAAAAAAGATTAGATCCTTTTGAAGCTCTCAAGGCAATTGCCATATTTCGTTTTATTTTACCTGAGCAGATCATACGTTATGCTGGCGGAAGAGAAGTAGTCATGGGAGAACTCCAGAGTCTAGGGCTAGAAGCTGGTATTAATGCTATGCTGATCGGAAATTATCTGACGACCTTGGGTCAGCCTCCTCAAGAAGATCATGAAATTCTTAAGGCACTTGGACTAGAGGGAGGGGAAGCACCCATTCCAGGTGAATACCAAAAGAAAGCGTAGAAAAAGAAAAACAACCATTGGGGTAACTGCTCGGCGGAAAAAAGACAATGCCATCAAAATCCCCTTATTGGCTCGATGTACATGGCCTTTTATCGGTCTGATGCTAACGATTTTTAGCACCTTTTTTCAGGTGTCTGTAATTGCTTTGCCTTGGGACTGGAGCAATGGTCTTTCCACGCATTATCTCGGGGTTACCTATCAAGTTGGCGCAGTATTGCTAACAGGCTGTCTAGCTGGCAGAGATGCTGCGATAGTCGCTCAGCTGGCTTATCTGATTTTGGGTTTGACTTCTATGTCTGTATTTGCCCAAGGCGGAGGCTTAGAATACTGGAGAGAGCCTTCTTTTGGTTATATTCTTGGTTTTGTACCAGGTGCTGGTCTTTGTGGTTGGCTTGCATTTAAACGAGTCCGTTCGTTGGAAAATCTGGCTATTAGTGCTTTTTGTGGTCTGATTGTGATCCATATTGTGGGAATCATTTACCTTGTTGTAATTTCTCTTTTCAATGGACTCTCCTCGATTAAGGCATTGCCTGATTTATTACTCCACTACTCATTTTTATCTCTACCAGGGCAGTTTGTGATTGTCTGTATAACTGCTCTGGTTAGTTATCTTCTAAGATCCATTTTGTTCTATTAGAGAGCATGTTAAAAAATGAATTTTTTTGGTTGGTTGCCCTAATAGGAGTCTCAATTGACCAAATTTCGAAACTTCTCACTGTCAGATATTTCCACCAAGGAACTTTTTTGCTATTGCCAGGAATTTTCCATATTACCTATACCATCAACACTGGAGCTGCCTGGAGTGTATTCCAAGGAGGAGTAAATTGGCTTAAATGGCTATCTCTCCTGGTTAGCTTGGCTTTGATGGGCTTTGCCTATTTTGGTGCTCATTTAAAAAAAATAGAACAAATAGGCTATGGTTTAATTTTATCGGGTGCTCTAGGTAATGGAATAGATCGTTTCATTCAAGGACATGTTGTTGATTTTCTGGATTTTCGGCTCATTCATTTTCCTATCTTTAATGTTGCCGATGTTTGTATCAATTTAGGTATCGCTTGCCTCTTATTTGCAGGCTTCACCGAGAAGCCAAAATGAACTCATATTTTAATAATTCAGTTTGTTTATGTCTCTAGCTAAAATTAAAATATAGTTATAGGTACTGAGTTTTTTTAAAACCATGAGTAAGTTCCTTTCTTCACTTGTTCTATTGCTGACCTGGTGTTCAACTGCGCCGGTTACCGCGGTTTCCTTGAACTACAAGGAAAGTGAATCTTTTAAACAGCAATCAGATATGGACTGGTCGCCTAGTTTTGGGTATCATAATTATCTGGCTGGCTATTATGGCGGTGGTTACCACGGTGGCAGAGGTTACTATGGTGGCGGCGGTTACTATGGTGGCAGAGGTTACTATGGTGGCAGAGGTTACTATGGTGGCGGCGGTTACTATGGTGGCGGTGGTTACTATGGTGGCAGAGGTTATCCATGGTACCCCGTTACAGGTTATTGGGCTGGTGGATTTTGGGGTCCTTTCGCAGTAGGGGCAATTACAGGCGCAATTACAGGCGCAATAGTAACCGCAGCTAGTCAACCGCAATATTATACAGTTCAATCCGGAGCTCCTGGTTTCACTCTTTTGACCAATTACGGATTGACCCAGATAAGATGTGGAGGGACTGGCTTAGTTGTTATTAACGGTCCTTCTGGTAGTGTAATATGCGCTCTTCCAACCCTGACAGTACCAGCAGGTACTTACTTGGTAGAACCTAGTAACTTGACCTTGATTCCTCGCTATTAAATTAGCCAAATGTGTCTTTTATTTTTCTCAAACTTTAAATCAATGAACAAAGCTTTTGCCTCAATTGTTTTATTATTCTCCTGGAACATTCCCACAGCAGTTTTTGCTGCTTCTCTTGGTTATGTGTCTACTGAATCTAATCAACAGCAACTTCTTTTAGCCAAAGGTGGTGGTGGCGGTGGTAACCGTGGTGGTGGTGGCGGTGGTAACCGTGGTGGTAGCGGTGGTAACCATAACTTCAGCGGCAGTAGACCCAGCGGCGGTGGTGGTAGCCATAACTTAAATACTGGCAGTAGACCCAATGGTGGTGGTACCTACAATGGCAGCAGACCCAACGGTGGTGGTACCTACAACGGCAGTAGACCCAACGGTGGTGGTACCTACAACGGCAGTAGACCCAATGGTGGTGGTACCTACAATGGCAGCAGACCCAATGGTGGTGGTACCTACAATGGCAGCAGACCCAACGGTGGTGGTACCTACAACGGCAGCAGACCCAACGGTGGTGGTACCTACAACGGCAATAGATACAATGGCGGTACCTATCATGGCGGTAACAGCTACTATGGTGGACGCAATGTTTACGTCAACAACCCAAGAGGCTGGAGCAACTGGGGCTGGCATGGGGGCAGTGCTTGGTATCCAAACACAGGTTATTGGGGTGGTGGATTCTGGGGAGCTTTTGCTGTTGGTGCAGCGACAACAGCCGTTACAGGAGCAGTCATTTCGGCAGCTAGTCAACCTCAATATTATGCAGTTCAAACAGGAACCCCTGGCTACACTCTGCTAACTAACTACGGATTGACCCAAGTAAGATGTGGAGGTGCTAATCAGGTCGTTATTACTGGACCCGAAGGTAGCGTGATTTGTGCCTATCCTAATTCCACGGTTGTAGCTGGTCCTTACACTTTAGAACAAAGTACCTTGACACTAATGCCTAAATATTAGAGATAGGTTCTTTTCTAACCTTGTAACTTTTTCTGTTCTTGGCATTATAGAACTGGGAAAGTTACAATGGTTCTAACAGAGAACTTAATTAGATTGGTTACAGCAAGCAGATGAAAAATTTTTCTTGGTTAACAGCAAGCAGTTCGAAAACAAAACGATATAAGCTGCAATTAAAAATATTATCTGCTCTGATACTTTCACAGACTTTTCTGACAGGCTTAAAGGCGCAAGCACAACCTAACTCCAATAACCTTTCCTATAGTGAATTGATTCGGGCAATCAATCAGGGGCAGGTAGTCAAACTGCAGATTGATGAGTCCAACCAAAAAGCATTGGTCACCCTTAAAGGTCAAACCTCACCTAAGAAGGTTTTTCTTTTTGAACGAAACCCTGAACTGATTTCCAGATTACGCAATAAGAATGTAGAGTTTGATGTAAATCGTCCTGCCGATAATTCAGCTATTTATGGCTTGTTGTCCAATTTGCTTTTTTTGTTTTTGCTACTCGGTTTTTTGATGGTGATTATCAAGCGCTCAGCCAATGCCTCTGGCAATGCGATGAACTTTGCCAAATCACGAGCTAGATTTCAAATTGAAGCCAAAACAGGAATTACCTTCCAAGATGTAGCCGGAATAGAAGAAGCCAAAGAAGAACTCGAAGAAGTGATTACTTTTTTGAAACAACCCGAAAAATTCACTGCAATTGGTGCCAAAATTCCCAAAGGGGTTCTTTTGATAGGTCCACCTGGGACTGGAAAGACCTTACTGGCTAAAGCAATTGCAGGTGAAGCCGGTGTTCCTTTTTTCAGTATTGCTGGCTCTGAATTTGTTGAAATGTTTGTAGGAGTTGGCGCTTCAAGAGTTAGAGATCTATTTAAAAAAGCCAAAGAAAACTCTCCTTGTTTAATATTTATCGATGAAATAGATGCAGTTGGCCGCCAAAGAGGTGTTGGCTATGGTGGCGGTAATGATGAACGAGAACAGACCCTTAATCAGATGCTTACTGAGATGGATGGTTTTGAGGGCAATACCGGAATTATAGTCATTGCTGCAACTAATAGACCTGATGTGCTTGACGTTGCCCTACTGCGACCTGGCCGTTTTGACAGACAAGTAACAGTTGACTATCCAGATTTCAATGGTAGAAAAGAAATTCTAGATGTTCATGCTCGCAACAAAAAGATTGATCCGGCTGTTTCCTTAGAAACTGTAGCACGCAGAACTCCAGGTTTTACAGGAGCCGATCTTGCAAACCTGCTCAATGAAGCCGCTATCTTAACTGGTAGAAGAAGAAAAGAAGCAATCACAATGACTGAAGTCAACGATGCTATAGATCGAGTAGTAGCTGGGATGGAAGGTACCCCGTTAGTAGACAGCAAGAGCAAAAGATTAATTGCCTATCATGAAATTGGCCATGCTCTTATTGGAAGTCTATATCCTGGACACAATCCCTTGGAGAAAGTGACCCTAATTCCCAGAGGAAGAGCGGCTGGATTAACTTGGTTCACTCCCAGTGAAGAACAGGGATTAACTACCAGGTCTGAATTGCTAGCTCAAGTTGCGGCAACCTTGGGTGGACGTGTAGCTGAAGATTTAGTTTTTGGACATGATGAAGTCACTACTGGCGCTCTTAGTGATATCGAAAAAGTTACTACTTTGGTAAGGGATATGGTAACGCGTCTGGGGATGAGTGATTTAGGTCTTGTTGCCTTAGAACATGAAAGCAGCTCTTTTCTCGGTTATGACAACAGAAGGAGTGAATATTCTGAAGATGTAGCCTCATCAATAGATCTGCAGATTCGCTCCCTAGTTATGCAATGCTACAATAATGCGCATAAAATTCTTGAAAATAATAGACCACTTATGGATCATCTAGTGGATCTTTTGATTGAGCAAGAAACTATTGAAGGCGATCAGTTGCGCAGTATTATAGAATCCTACCAAAAGAATTCCTATATTCCAGTTTCGGTTTAATCGTTTAGAATATTTAAAACCAATGCTTAGGATAAGACCGGCCAGGGGCTAGAAAATTGCTGAACAGGTAAGTCCAGACTAGTATAATCAGTGAGCCTACTAGAACTGGGGTAAAAATAAAATGCCAAGAAGCTCCGCTCATTACTCCAACCAAGGCAACAGCACCAGATGGTGGATGTACGCTTCGCGTAAGCTTCATTAATGTGATTGTAGTAGAAACAGCCAAGGCCATTACCCAAGGAGCGCTGCCGAAAAAATGCACACAACAAATAGCAACCAAGGCTCCCCAGAAGTTGCCAACAAATAAATTACGTGGTTGAGCTAGCGGACTTTCTGGCAATCCAAAAATCAGAACAGCGGAGGCACCAAATGGCGCAGCGATTAATGGATAGTGACTATAGACTGATAGATAAGACAAGATGCAAATCCCTGCAAAACTACCAAGCCAGGAAAAAAATATCTGAAAATAGGAAAAACTTGGCTGATAGGCAAGCCCTCTTCTGTGTGACTTGCGCAATAAAACCTTTATCCTCAATCCCCTAGAAAATCTTTTTTGGCTTTCGCCTCGAGTAAGCTTTTGCCAGAGGACAATCAGAAAGTCACTTAGCATGAAAGTCTCTCAAGAGAATTATGTACTGGTATTTAGTTTATCATCAAATCCTGACATATTCAAATGCTATATAGATTTGTCAATTGTTGATAATCCTTGCATGAATTATAATTGTGATTATAAATACATAAAAACCAATATGGATTGAGGTGGGCTTCGTTGGCTATTCTGACCCTAGAAAGCGGTAGTACATTGACTGAACTAGAGAAGATATCTTCTCTTTTGGCTGATTTGAAGGTTCAGATCAATCATTGGCCCTTCGATCAGGCCAGACTTGATCTTTTAGAAAGAGAGTCACTAGATTTGGAACAAAAGGAGGAATTGTTAAAATCTGTAGATCATTATTTTGAGCAACTCAAAAAGGACGCTAACTATCAAAGTCGCGACTTGATTGTTTTGTATTCTTCCCTAGAAGGACTTCCTAGCTTACTAGCTAAATTTGCCAATGCTCATAACCATGCTGATGATGAGGTGCGTTATATCCTCGATGGAGAGGGTGTTTTTGGTTTTGTTTTACCAGATAGTAGTCAAGTGGAATTGACAGTACAGGCTGGAGAATATATCAATGTTCCCAAATATACCGAACATTGGTTTCATCTTACCAAGAGTAAAAGGGTCAAAGCGGTTCGTTATTTCACCAACAGTGAAGGCTGGGCTCCTATTTACACGAATACAATAATTCGCTTTCCTATTTCAGCCTAAAAATAAAGAGCATGAGCATAGAAGTTGACTATCTTTTTCCCGCAGCAATTGATGGGATAAAACAGTCCGAAATGATTGCAATAGGACAAACAGTCGGCACTTGGTCTAGTAAATATGATTATAAGGAAGATTCTTTCCAAAATTATCTAGGACAAGTGGTTAGTCTGACTAAATTGGAAAATGGATCACAAATTGCCAGAATCAAATTTCCGCTAAACAATACCGAGAATGACATTGGTAGCCTTTTGACTATGATTTTTGGCAAGTATTCTATGGCCGGGACAGCCAAAGTTATCCAGATAAAGTTACCTGATAATTATGGAACCCGTCCCAAATTTGGGATTACTGGCATTCGTGAGCAATTGAAAGTTTGGGACCGTCCGCTGGCAATGTCAATTTTTAAGCCTGCTTTGGGTCTTTCAGCTAAAGAACATGCCAAAATTTTGCAAGAAGTTGCCTGGGCTGGTTTAGATATCATCAAAGACGAGGAATTGCTGGGAAATTTCCCCAGCGCGCCTACGATGGAACGATTAGAAGCTTGTCGCCCAATAATTGAACAATATCAAGAACAAACAGGGAAAACTATTCTCTACGCAGTCAATGTTACGGGGCGAGCTGACCTTCTATTGGAAAGGGCAAGAATGCTGGTAAAAAATGGCGCTAATGCATTACTGCTAAACGTCCTGAGTTATGGATTTTCTGTTTTAGAGGCCTTGGCAGGAGATCCTCAAATACAGGTACCTATTTTTGTACATCCTGCTCTTGCCGGAGCAATCTGTGGTTCTCCCGACTATGGATTGAGTTACCAGGTCGTCTTGGGAACTCTCATGGCTCATGCTGGAGCTGATGCCGTGCTTTTACCCTCATCTTATGGAAACTTGCAAATGACAGCTTCTCAAGAGCATCAGATTCGCGATATTTTGCGCTCTCGTAATGTTTTTCCCGTACCTTCAGCCGGCTTGCGACCTGCTATAGTTCCACAAGCGATAGCAGACTATGGCGTTGATGTTATTCTCAATGCCGGGACTGGTATTATGGATCACCAGTCTGGCCCTAAAAAAGGGGTAGAGGATTTTTTTCAGGCTATCATAGATAGCATATAAATTAGAAGTGTTATGGTTTGAGAACTCGAGCAGTATGAACGAAACCGTATATACTCAACAGCAGATAGATACCTGGCTCCGTGGACTTTTCACCATAGCCTGGGCCGATGGGGATTTTGGAGCCCAAGAACAGGAAATCATTGCATCAAGCATAGGAGAATCAAGTTCTAATAGTCACGAACCAATTTCAGCTCATGATTTGCTACTAGGCCTAGGTAATGATTTATCTCTGGCTGAACAATTCATAAGAACTGCAGTCATGGTAGCTATCGCCGATGGAATTTACTCTCCCAAAGAATTTAAATTGATTAACGAATTTACTGAGGTATTAGGTTTGAAAGTGGAAGCTTTTTCATCCTTGGAGGAAACATTGTGTCAATCACCTTCAGATGATCCAAATGGAGAATTGGTAAGTGACAATATTGACCACGGTATGTTGCATCCTGTCAAGGAATGGTTGGATCAAATGGAAGTTAAAGATCCTCGTTTAGCCCGCTTTCTCTGTAAAATGATCCCAGGCCAATGTCCGTTTGAGCGGGACATCACTTTATTTGGACACAAAATAGTCCACATCCCCCCTATGTGTAAATTAAATCCGCTCTATGAGCAATTAGTGGGGCTGCGATTTAAATCCCTTTCCTATCTGGCTGATGAATGCCATGAAGATATCACCGAATTTATACAATAAATGCAGTTCATTGATCAAGCCACAATTGAAGTTAGGGCAGGCAAGGGTGGCGATGGAATCGTCGCTTTTCGCAGAGAGAAGTATGTTCCAGCCGGCGGACCATCGGGAGGTAATGGTGGAAAAGGTGGCTCTGTTATTTTGACAGCGGTTGAAAATCTCCAAACGTTGCTGGATTTTCAATATGCTCGTTCATTTAAAGCAGATGACGGGAAAAGAGGAGGGCCCAATAACTGTACTGGGGCCAATGGAGAAGATCGCAACATCAAGGTTCCTTGTGGAACCATGGTTTATGATGCTGACAGCGAGGAGATTTTGGCGGATTTTGTTGAAGATGGACAGACTTTCTGCATAGCCAAAGGGGGTAAAGGTGGACTGGGCAATCAGCATTTTCTGAGCAATCGCAACAGGGCTCCTGAATACGCGCTGCCTGGACTTGAAGGTGAAGTGCGCAACCTACGACTGGAATTAAAATTACTGGCAGAAGTTGGAATCATTGGGCTTCCCAACGCTGGTAAATCCACTTTGATCTCAGCACTATCTTCTGCTCGTCCCAAAATAGCTGACTACCCTTTTACAACTTTGATACCCAATTTGGGAGTCGTACGTAAACCAAGTGGCGATGGAACGGTTTTTGCCGATATACCCGGGCTAATTGAGGGTGCCCATTATGGGGTGGGTTTAGGTCATGATTTTTTGCGTCACATTGAGAGAACTCGTTTGCTTCTGCATCTGGTTGATTCTACGGCAGAAAATCCCCTGCAAGATTTCAAAATCATATTGGAAGAGTTGAAATCATATGGAAGAGGACTTGCCGAAAAACCACAGATTGTAATTCTCTCTAAACTCGATGTAGTTCAAGATAATGATATTGAGGATTTAAAACAACAATTGAGCAAAATCAATAAAGAGCCTATTCTGGTCATTTCCGCAGTAGCCAGAATAGGATTGGATGAATTGATGCAGACTGTGTGGAACAAACTCGATGCTCAAAAATCATGAATGAATGTTTAAAAATAAGCTAGAGTTGATTCTAGTCTAGCAATAGTAAGATATATGTCCTATGAACCAAACCCTTCTATAATTTCTGGCCTCACAACAGAGGAGGTGGCCCAGCGTCGAGCAGCAGGTCAAGATAATAATACCTATCTGCAATCTAGTCGTTCCTATCGCCAGATTCTCACAGAAAATCTCTTCACCTTTGTCAATGGTGTTTTCTTTCTTATTTCACTGGTGATGATCAGACTGGGACGTATAAGCGATGCAATTCTAGTTGTAATTGTCATTTTTGGCGGGGTTCTGGTTAATATCTATCAAGAGATCTGGGCTAAACAAAAACTCGATCGCATTGCCCTGCTCAATCGTCCCACTGCAACTGTTATACGAGATGGCAAGCAACTCAGTATAGATCCCAATTTGATTGTTTTAGATGACATCCTTACAGTACGTGCAGGGGATCAGATTGTAGTAGATGGAGAAGTTGTAGGAGAAGGTAGGATCGAAATAGACGAATCTCTCTTAACTGGAGAATCAGATCTGATCCCCAAAAAAAATGGTGATCAGTTATATTCAGGTACTTTTTGTGTAAGTGGACAAGCTCACTATCAAGCCCAAAAGGTAGGAATAGAGACAGTTGCCTACAGACTAATGGCCAGTGCCCGTACTTTCCGTCGTGTCCTGACTTCACTACAAAAAGAAATCAATCTTTTAATTCGAATTTTTATTCTTCTAGCTTGTTTTTTATGGATTTTAGTAGCCATTAGCTTTTTAAGCCTTAATCTCTCACTCAATGATGTGGTTCAAAAGGCTGCAGTTGTAGCAGGACTGGTTCCGGCTGGTCTGCTGTTGGCTATTACCCTATCTTATGGTTTAGGAGCAGTCAGAATGCTCGGTCAAGATATATTGATCCAACAAGCTAATGCTGTAGAATCATTAAGCGATATTAATATACTGTGTTTGGACAAAACAGGTACTCTAACTTCCAATACAATTAAATTTGACAGCTTATATCCTCTGACAATATCCCAAGAACAGTTGATTTCTATTCTTGCTGACTACAATGCCAGCACCAAAAGTCCCAACAAAACCAGTGAAGCTATACAGCAAACCTATCCAGGAGCTATTCGAGAGTTAAGTGCGGAGATTGCCTTTACTTCTGCGCGCAAATGGAGCGCATTGTCTTTTTCAAATGATCACCATAGTTACTATTTAGGTGCCCCAGAGATATTAGGAAAATCGCTTAAATTAGAATCTGCTGCTCAAGATTGGATTGCCGATTCTACCCAAGAGGGTTTGAGAGTATTGATGATAGCCAGAAATAACCAGGACTTAATCGAAAATTCGCCGGAATTACCATCTAATCTTGAACCATTGGGCTTACTGAGTTTTAGCGATCAGCTCAGGCCAAAAGTCAAAGAGACTTTAGCCGGGTTTACTCTAGCGGGTATAGAGATCAAAGTGATTTCTGGGGATAATCCAACTACAGTGACAGCTATTGCCAAACAGGCCGGTTTAGGTTCTGAGATTAAGGCTATTTCAGGAGCAGAATTAGCAGAACTAGATGATTCCCAATTTCTCCTGGCAGCCCAAAATCATACTATTTTTGGCAGAATTACACCTGAGCAAAAGGCTAAACTGGTCAAGAGCCTGCGAAGCGGAGGTAACCATGTTGCAATGATAGGCGATGGAGTCAATGATATCCCCTCTCTTAAACAAGCCGATTTGGCTATATCCATGGAAAGTGGTAGCAAAGCAACCAGAAGTGTAGCCGATATAGTACTACTCAAGGATTCCTTTGGTTCACTGCCCCATACTTTTTTGGAAGGACAGAGAATTCGCAATGCAATTTTAGATGTAATGAAACTCTTTTTGGTAAGAATTGTATGTATTACCTTATTGATATTTTCTACTGCTTTGGTAACTGAAGGATTTCCTCTGCAAAACAAACAGAGCGCAGTGGTTACATTGATTGGGATAGGTTTTCCAACTATGCTAATTCCCCTGTGGGCTAAACCTGGGGCCAAAATGACTAAAAGCTTGATTCCAGCTACCCTCAATTTTGTTTTACCTTCTTCCATCACTTTAACCTTGGTATCTTTGTTGGTTTACTTGGCATTTCTGGTAGTAGCAATACTGGATCTACCTGCTACTGCAAACTTGACTAATATTGACCATTCGATCCCCCGTAGCGCTCTAGTATGTATACTCATTATCGGAGAGCTTTTATTGATCCCATTTCTCAAGCCACCAACTACAGCCTGGGTTGCTGGGGAGAGTCTTGATGGAGATTGGCGCTATAGCATCATGGCTGGAATATTATTAGTTATCTATTTACTGGGAGTGACTATTACCCCATTTAGACACTTTTTTGAATTGTCATCTCTTAGTGCACCAAGTTATCTCTTCATTGGATTAATTGGCCTGGAATGGGCGTTGATTCTCAGAGCCATTTGGCGCAGTCGCTTCTTTGACAGATTTCTAGGAATCGATTTAAATACATCAAAGTGGCATCAGGGTAATGAGTAACTCTTCTAAAGTTTATTCTGTAACTATCTGGGAGACAATTGGCATCACTTTAGGTGCTCTAGGTCTGACCTTAGCTGGGGTTTCACATTTAGCAATGAAATACCTCAACAACAATTTAGATCCCAACCGGTCGGAGACCATTGCCCGAAGCCTCGTCGATTATAAGATTCCAGGGGGATCTAAAGGGGTCTATGGTATCAACGTTGGAAGTGGTCAAATTGCTATAGTTTCGGGTTTACAAAATCTGCCTAATACTGATAACGCTGATGTCAAAATAATTGTTTCCAAAATTCCTCCTACCCAAGCTAAAGAACTAGATCCCAATAATTTTTCAGATAGTCAGTTCGAATCGCAAATACAAAAAACAATAGATTATCAGTTTTGTGGTAGATCATCCTCGCTTTTAATTGAACAGGGCCAACAAACTCTTTCTGATGGAGTCCACAGGAGCCAGGCTGCTCGCTACACAATGAGAGCCGAAGTCGGCAATTATCAAAGAGAAGTCATTATCCTTACTCTAGGAAAGGATGCCTCACAAAAAGCAGAATCTATTTTAAAAAATCTAAAATGTATTGTTAGAGAATCTTGAAGCCTCAGCATGAATCAAACAAAAAGAATCGGTATCTTGACAAGCGGTGGTGACTGTCCTGGATTAAACGCTATTCTCTATGCGGCGCTTAAATATGCTGGAATTCTAGGCTGGAGTATCTATGGTATAGCTAATGGGACTGACGGTTTTATAGATATAGCCCTGGATCGCTCTGCTCCTGAAGATATGAGAATTGACGAGCATAGCTTTGATATCCCTGGACAAAAGGGTATGGGAGTTCTTCTTTTCCTCAGTGGAAGCGTTCTGGGTTGTCGGGGGAAAAAAGAAAGAAAAAACCAAGAAGATGAACTGATCTCTCAAGGTTATAGGAAAATGAATCTCGATGCCTTGATTGCCATTGGCGGTGATGGAAGTCTAGAGATAATATCTCAATTGGCCCAAAGAGGAAATTGGAATCTAGTAGCTATTCCCAAGACTATCGATAATGATGTACCTGGAACCGAGAGAGTAGTCGGGTTTGATACCGCAGTTGAAGTTGTCTCGGATGCTCTTTATAACCTAACATTCACTGCTGCTAGCCATGATCGCATTATGCTAGTGCAGGTTATGGGCAGAAATGCTGGACACCTGGCCTTGAACGCGGGAATAGCAGGAGGTGCTGATGTAATTCTGATACCTGAGTTAGTTCCAATTATCAACGACAGAGTAGTCAGAGAAACCTGTCGCAAGATCGCCCACATTCGACAACATAAGCGCAAATTCGCTCTGATTGTAGTTGCAGAAGGGGTGCAAGGCAATAGTAAAGATGAGCCAAGTGTCGAACATTTGAAAAGGCAATTGCAACAGTATAGTCACTCACAAGATGGTATTTTGGCACCAGAATTTTATGGACTTGGAGAAGAAATGGAGATCAGAGTCACCATTTTAGGTCATCTTACACGCAGCAACCGCCCAACTGCTAGTGATCGCTTGCTCGCTACTGCTTTTGGTATTAAGGCAATAGAGGTAATAGCAAGAGAACAGGATAATAATTTTCAGCGTATGATAATCCTCCAGAATGGACAGGTTAGTGATCGCCCATTAGTTGAAGTGATGAGAGAACTGAAAACAGCAAAGGTCTATAGTGCTTGTGCTTCTCCAGTGGATTCCAATGGATTTGTAGCACATGTGGCAAGATCTTTAGACATTTATCTTGGGGATTGATTTAGAGAGTAAGGACAAGAAAATAAGAACTTCTATCTTCTCTTCCACCAAGTCCCTAGAGTTAATATCAGACCTAGTAGGGGAAAAAGAAGAATAGCCAACCAAAATAAAGTCGATGATTGTAGAGGGGTTAAAATAATTCTACGGTTTTCACTTTGGCGTGGACGGATAGAGAGATTAGCTTCTTGCGTGCCTTGGCTGAGCCATTGAACTGAATTGATAAAGAAATCTCCATCTAATAGTGTAGTGAACCAGCCATTGGTTGCAAAAGTCGAGTTGCCTACTACCACCAACTTAGCTTCTTTTTTATTATTGGTTTGGCGTTTGAGGGCAACAGCAATATCAAAAGGACCACGGAGATCTGTACGCGGATTAAAGATAATCTTTTCTGAATCTCCAGTGGCAGTGGCCCAGGTTTTATTGTCGGTGATCAGCAAGGGATTGGCTTCGACCCCTTTGATCTTGACTGTGCCAATCGCCCTAGTCAAGGGAAAGATGGAATTGCCATTTTGTAAAGCTTTTGTGATGGGATGTTCACCATATTGGAAAATCACCGGACTTTCAGGACCTACGCCAATTTGACTACCGCGGCCTGATGCATCTATAACCAGCCTTGGATCTAGTTTCACGCCCCATTCATCTAATAATAGTTCTAAGCCCGGGTCAGTTTGGGGATCAGCCAATAGAAGAATATTGCCTCCATGATCACTATAATTTTTAATTAAATCTGCTTCGGACTTGAGTAGTTTCTTTTTTGGTCCGATAACCAGCAGGCTATCTATATCTTGGGGAAACTTGGTTTGTTCGGCTAGATTCAATGGCTTTACCAAATAGCCTTTATCTTTGAGAATAGCCATAGCTTCTGAAATGCTGTCTTTGCTAGGAAGTAGACTAGGTTCTTGATGTCCTTGAAGTATATAGATATTTTGCTGAGAGTTTTTTTGAATTCGCTCTAGTGCGCTTGTCAGCTTGACCTCAGAAATTTTATCTAAAGGTTCGCCCTTGGGATCAATTTGCAATTGTTGCACCAGTAGTCGTTTTTTGCCATATTGCAAATATACTGAGCCAGGAGATTTTGCACCAAACTGCATGGCTAAGCCTGGATTCATTTCAGGATTGACAAATTCAAATTGAAAATTAGGGCTTTGATGAGAATAACTATTGAGAAGATCTCGATCATTGGAATCTGGTTCTGCTTTCAAAAAAATATATGCTTTGGCATTTTGTGGTAAGTTTTTTAGAATTTCTTGGCTTTGTGGGGCTAAGGTGTAAAGTTGGTTTTTCGTTAGATCGATATGATAGGAATTATGAAATTCTAAATAATTAAGCAAAACTAAAATCAACAAGAAAGCCAAGGTTGAAAGAATAATATTGGTGTTTGTCTGAGTAGATCTTCTTTGCCAAAATATCCTGTTGAGAAAAAGAAAACTTGCCAACCAAATTACAAGAAATATTATTCCAGAGCTAATCAAGCCAGTATACAAAGGAGAAGTCTGGCCAGTTATGATCTGTGCCACAATTCCTGATACCAAAAAAAAGATACCCGGAACAAAAAGATACTTGAAAAATTGCCAGTACTTACTCACAGGCTCCATTGCCAAGAGTTGTAGAATTTATATGATTATACCACTGGTGTGATCTTTGCTACCTCAACATAAAATCTTAGAAGATAAAATATGCGATATAAAAGACTATTATTTGTTTCAACTCCAGTAGGTCCTCTTGGCGGAGGTTTGGGGGGAGGTGTTGAGTTAACCATCAATAACACTGCTAAGGCATTGCGACAAAGGGGTTACCTTGTCGAGGTTGTTGCTCCTAAAAATTCAAAACTTGAATCTTTAGTAATTCATCAAATTGGTGGTCAGTTGCAAAAATCTATCCAAGAACAGTCTCGTGCAGATCCAATTATTATCTTTGATGATTCTGTCTTGGCCAATATGTGGCAATATATCCGTGAAATTGAGCATAACTATGACTTGATAGTCAATTTTTCCTTTGACTGGCTTTCTCTCTATTTGACTCCTTTTTTAAAAAAACCAGTGGCTCATTTAATTAGTATGAGTTCACTATCTAATGTAATAGATTCAACTATTGCCAAAACCTTAAAGCAATTTCCCAACACTGTTGCCGTTCATGGAATGGATCAATCTAAGACATTTTCTTTCTGGGAACAACTTCTGTGTCTATCTAATGGATTGGATCTCAGTCAATATAACTTCTGCGCTAAACCAGAAAACTATATGGCATGGGTTGGTAGAATTTCACCCGAAAAGGGGTTAGAAGATGCAATTGCTGCAGCCCAAATTAGCAAGATCCCTTTGAGAATTTTTGGCTTGATACAGGATCGAGAGTATTTTGACCGTGTATGTTCAATCTACCCGGATGCCCCGGTTGAATATAGAGGTTTCTTATCTACTCCAAATCTCCAAAAGCAGCTGAGACTTTCTAGAGCGCTTTTGATGACTCCTCGCTGGGTGGAGGCTTTTGGAAATGTAGCAATAGAAGCTATGGCCTGCGGGGTTCCTGTTGTTGCTTATCGTAGAGGGGGTACTAGTGAAACCGTACAAGATGGTAAAACTGGCTACCTGGTTGAACCAGATAATATTTCGGCCTTAGTATTAGCCATATCACGCATAGATGAAATTGACCGTGCAATATGCCGAAAGCAAGCTGAACTTCTCTATTCTCTCGAATCTTGGGGAAAACGCTTAGAATTTTGGTTTGATTTGATTGCGGAAAAAGAAAATGCCTGATCCATGGAGGATCAACCATCGAATTTAGAAAACAGCAAAGACTTAAAATCCCTAATTTTGAAGTACTAGTTTTACATTGGCGTTTTGTAGTCCCCGCTGCTTAACCTCGGACAAGGTTTTAATTGTACCAAAGAATATTATTCTCCTCTTTCAACCTCCTTACTGCCCAGAATTAAATCCAATAGAACGATTATGGGAGTATCTCAAAGCTTATCTTCAGTGGGCTTCATTCAAAACCTTAGACCAACTATAGCAATAGCCAGAGCTTATAGAGAAGAAACCATAAGAATATGCTCAATGGCATCTCGAAGGCTATTAAATTGATCAAGACATTTACGAATGCGACTTTTAAGCCAAGACCAACATCGTTCTATCTTGTTAAAGTCAGGAGAATAAGGGGGGAAGTACAATACCTTACATCCAGCCTGTTTAATTAGTTCTTCGATATGTCCTCCTTTGTGAAAAATAGCATTATCAATTCAAGCCACTGTCCTGCTTTAAGAATAGGAATCAAACAAGCTTCAATCCACATTTCAAAATCGTCCGATTACAAGCCCCTTCAATCGTAAAAGGAACAATCAGCTCTTCATTCCGGTAGGCTGCAATCATATTGACTCTTCCTTAGATGCGACTGGAAGAATTCTGTTCAATATGCTTAGTGCTATTGCTGAATTTGAAACAGAAATCTCTAATAATCTTATAGTACTAAAACTTTTCAGATTTTGGAACCTATAATTATTAATGGGCAAGGCCTTTAGCGTCATCTTGCACTATTTTACATGTATCTCAGCTAGACCCCGTGCTTGGATGACAGCTTGATGACGCTGATGTCTCGTGTAAGCCAGATGTATCAAACCGTTTAGACATTTTGGTGAATGATTGATGACTCA
>CAIPYC010000048.1 GCA_903869185.1 uncultured cyanobacterium
GCAGACCAATGCTAATTCAGCCTCATATAGTTGTGATTATTGAACAAGGCGCCAAGGTTCAACTAGTAGAAAGTTATCACCATCTATACACTAATCAATCTTATTTGAACAATAGTCTTAGTCAGATATTTATAGCTGAAAATGCCAGCTTAGAACATATATTGGTGCAATGGCAAGCTGGTAATGCTTTTCATATAGCAGGAACCACTATTCAACAGAAAGAAAAAAGCCTCTACAGTATCACAGAAGTCGATATAGGCGGTCAACTCTGCCGCCATGACCTGGATATTGTCCAAACTGGTAAAGAGACCCAGACCAAACTCTATGGCTTGAGTTTAGCCCAAGGCGATCAAACCATCGATCTTCACAGTAAGGTGAATTTACATTATCCCCATGGTACAGTTGAGCAGTTACAAAAATGTATCTTGGCAGATCGCTCCCAATGTGTTTTTAATGGCAAGATATCTGTACCTCAGCCTGCTCAGATGACGAGCGCATCTCAGTTAAACCGCAATCTGATTCTTTCATCCGGTGCTAAGATCAATACTAAACCAGAACTTGAAATCACTGCTGATAATGTCAAATGCTCACATGGAGCAACCGTATCTCAGCTTGAAGATGAGGAACTTTTTTACCTTAGAAGTCGCGGTTTGACTCTTGCCAATTGCAGAAGACTTTTAGTGGAAGCTTTTGCCGCTGAAATCATCAATAAGATACCATATCGATCCTTACGTCAAAAACTCACTGACCACATCAAATGATTAGTAAAACCAAAAATTCACTAACCCAAATAAGAAGCGATTTCACTATCCTAGATCAAACAATCAATGGAAAACCTTTGGTTTATCTTGACAATGCGGCTACATCTCAAAAGCCAAAAGCTGTCTTGGATAGTATTCGTTATTATTACGAGCATGACAATGCCAATGTCCACAGGGGAGCTCATAGCCTCAGTGTTAGAGCCACCGAAGCTTATGAAAATGCCCGTGAAAAGTTGGTGAATTTTATCAATGCCCGCAGTTCCAAGGAGATTGTTTACTCTCGCAATGCAACTGAAGCTATTAACTTAGTAGCCTATAGCTGGGGATTGAATGAACTCAAAGCCGGTGATGAAATAATTCTCTCAGTAATGGAACATCACAGCAATCTTATTCCTTGGCGAATAGTAGCCAGTAAGACTGGAGCCATTATTAAATATGTGGGTTTAACTCAAGACGAAGAATTTAATTGGCCAGAGTATGTTAGCCTGCTCTCACCTCGGACTCGACTGGTCTCAATAGTGCATATATCCAACACACTTGGTTGTGTTAATCCAGTTGAAGATATAGTTGCCAAAGCCCATCAATTTGGAGCAAAAGTCTTGATCGATGCTTGTCAAAGTGTCCCACATAAACCTATAGACGTTCAAAAAATTGGTTGTGATTGGTTAGTAGCCAGTGGACATAAAATGTGTGGACCAACTGGTATAGGTTTTCTATATGGCAAGCAAAGCATTCTGGAAAATATGCAACCTTTTTTAGGCGGCGGTGAAATGATCTCCGAAGTTTTCCTAGATAGTTTTACCTGCGGCGAACTACCCCACAAATTTGAAGCAGGGACTCCTGCAATTGCTGAGGCGATTGCTCTTGGCGCTGCTGTTGACTATCTCAGCCAAATCGGTATGAGCAATATCGATGCTTATGAAGATCAATTGATGACCCACCTGTTTGACCGCTTGGAAGAAATTCCCCAATTAAGAGTATATGGCCCTAAAAAACCTGGAAGGGCCGCTTTGTCGGCTTTTAATGTCGATGGTCTCCATGCCAGTGATATAGCAACAATATTAGATGAAGAAGGAATAGCCATTCGTTCTGGTCATCATTGTACTCAGCCTCTGCATAGACTTTTTGGAGCTAGTGGTAGCGCCAGAGCCTCTCTTTATTTCTATAATTCGTTTCAAGAAATCGATATCTTTATTGATAAACTCAAAGAGACCTTAGCTTTCTTTGGAGTCTGATGCCCCTACAAAAGAGAGTCGATTGCTGATAATATCAAGAAAAGTTGCATTTTATGAATTTAAACAATATGAAATTAAGATCTTATCTATCCGGTTTACTGGCTTTGGTTTTGATTGTCGTCGTGGGTTTGACTGGTTGTTCTACTGCTCCCGGTGGCATCACAGGTAACTATACTGAAGATACTCTCCATGTAGTTGAAAACCTCCTTGGCGCAATTGATCTGCCAACTGACTCTACCAATACAGACACTGTCCAGACTGAGATCCGTTCACAAATTAATGAATATATCGCCCGCTACAGACGCGAGACAAAATCAGGCACTCTTCGCTCTTTCACTACAATGCAGACTGCTCTCAATGCTTTGGCAGGATACTATACTTCCTATGGTACCCGACCTATACCAGATAAGTTAAAAAGCCGATTAAAAGTTGAGCTCAATCAGGCAAAATTGGCTGTAGAAAGAGGAAATTAATCCCTGTTTCAATTGTGACAAGCGCTTGCTAGGTTATGCTAGAGATAACGAGGATGTATTTATAATGCTATTTACATGGATTTAGTTTCTCTTCAAGTTCTTTTAGGTAATTTATCCTTTGCTGTTCTTTTTGGAGCATTGTTGGTTTATTGGGTGAATCTATCCTTTCCCAATTTCAGTTATCTCAATACATTAGGAACAATACTTGTAGCA
>CAIPYC010000049.1 GCA_903869185.1 uncultured cyanobacterium
ATTCAGGATTAAGATATATCTGCCAAAATGGCGGCGATATTTATCATGCCACCAAGCGCTACAAATGGCCCAATATGGCTGCGGTGGTAGTGAGTATTATTAATATTTTTAAAGGTGAGTATCAGGGTATTAAGTTACTAGATGATAAACCAGTAGATTTCATCTCAGCTTATCTATTTCATGCCGGCGGACATGATGATCCTGCGCGCTTAAAGGCTAATGACAAAAAAAACCTTAGAGGTAGCTATGTCTTAGGTATGGGCTTTACTTTTGATGATAGTAATCCTGCTGCCACTTCTATAGAACAAATGCAACAATTAATTGAAAAAGATCCCCGCAATCAAGAATGTATTTTTCCCTATATTGGCGGTGAGGAAGTCAATACCAGTCCCACCCATAGCCACCATAGATATGTAATAAACTTTGGGGAGATGAGTGAAGAAGAAGCTAGACATTATCCTGACCTGATGGCTATTGTGGAGGAGAAGGTTAAGCCGGAGAGATTCGCGCTACCTCCACAAAACTCTTGGAATAGAAATTTTGCTGAAAAATGGTGGTTGTTTGGTGCATTGAGAAAAGAATTAACAAAAGCCATTGCCCCATTAGAGAGGGTGTTGGTGATTGCAAGGGTGTCACAATCAGCAGCATTTACTTTTTTATCTAGTAGTATTATATTTTCTGAGCAACTTGTAGTTTTTGCTCTAGACGACTATTCATCATTTACCCTATTGCAATCTAGTATTCATGAAATATGGGCTAGGTTTTTTGGTTCATCAATGAAAGATGATCTTCGGTACACCCCCTCAGATTGTTTTGTTACCTTTCCCTTTCCCGATAAGAGTTTCAATGATACCTTAGAAAATATTGGCAGAGAATATTACCAGTATCGCGCCCAATTGATGATCGCCAATAAAGAAGGACTCACCCAAACCTACAACAGATTCCACGATCCCTTAGAGCCGAGTGAGGATATCCTAAAACTGAGGACATTGCATCAACAGATGGATCATGCCGTATTAGAAGCTTATGGCTGGTCGGATATTGACCATGAATGTGGCTTTATGCTCGAGTATATTGATTTTGATAGCGATGAATTACCCGAGGCTATACAAGAAAGAGTTCAAAGCGGAGATCTCTTCTTTGCCACCTTGAAACAAGCCCAGGATTTTCTTTACTGGATTGATATCGGCAAACGTAAAAGACTACCTTGGCGTTATCGCTGGAGCCCTGCTACCCATGATGAGGTATTGGCAAGACTGCTAGAGCTCAATAGAGAAAGAGCCTCAAAACAATAATGAGATAATTGAGAATGGCTAGTATTTAGCGATCTCTTGGTTAATAAGTTCTATATCTAGTTCAAGTGCCATTGCTATTTGTTCTGGAGATAAACCTAATTTTACAAGCCCGGGTATTGACTCTAATTTGCCTTCGAGTTTACCCTTAGCCTCTCCCTTAACTAAACCCTTAGCTTCACCCTCAAGTAAACCCTCAAGTTTTACATCTTTATAGAATTGAGTTTGTTTCCATTCTGCCAGTCCAAACATATCTTGTAACTCCTTGTTGCTTTTTTGGGGAAATTTATAAATTATGATCCTTTCAATCAGTTCA
>CAIPYC010000050.1 GCA_903869185.1 uncultured cyanobacterium
AGGGTTTTTGCAGCAGCCAAGCCGCTGGAAGCTTGACGGTAACGACCAAAAGCCGCCTGGAGCTCAGTACTGCTGAGAAAGCGACCTTGAGAATCAGCTACGGAAACAGCTTCGGTTAAGGGGGTTTTAGACATAATTTTGATATCTCCCGATTATTTTTCTAATGTTCTCTATGTGTTAAACAGAAACGAATTAAGCTACAGCAGCTGCAGCCTGATCGAAGTAGCTAGCAATTTCAGCAGAGATGTCGCTGCAATCACCCAAAGTAATACCATTGCGATCATTGATAATAGCCAAAGATGCGTCTTTCATTTTTCTGATACCAGCTGCAACAGAATTACCAGGTACTCCAAGAGCAACATAGGTTTCACGTAAACCGTTCAAGCAACGATCATTGAGAACACTAGCATCACCAGTAAAAGCAGCGTAGGTAACATAGCGCAGGACGATTTCCATATCACGCAAACAAGCAGCAAGACGACGGTGAGTATAGGCATTACCACCAGGTGCAATCAACTGAGGCTGTTCAGCGAACAAGTCACGAGCGGCGTTAGCAACAATAGCAGAAGCATTGCCAGTTATGCGGTTTACTGAGTCAATACGTTTGTTGCTTTCTGCAACTACTTTATTGAGGGCATCAAATTGAGCGGCACCCAAAAATTCTCCACGAGCGTCAAATTGGGCTACAACCCGAGTGAATGCATCATATGCCATTTGTCTTAATCTCCTAATCCTTTTAGAGTTTTAGTGTTTATTTAAACAGCGACTTCCTCTTATTTAGAGAGCCAAGCTAATTATCTCATCTCTTTCCAAGAGTTATACTTTCGAATCTCAGAAAGTTCAGAAAACTTTACACTTGTGCAAAGATCGCCGTCGAGGGCTCTATAGTTTGTACCCTCATTTTCTCTTTATACAACGTAGTCAAATCCAACCTTCCAAGATCTTTTTAAAACTTTACATTTATTGGCTTTAAGGCTTGTTGCGCTGGGGAAACTGGTTGATTTGTGCTGTTCCGTAAAATATGATTTGTTGATTTTGTATTCTAAGTCGATCAATTCTAAGATCAACGCCATCAAGAGCAAACTTTTCTAGATCCAGAAGTTCATTTATATAGCCTATCACCGTCTTACCAAGTTCAATTGCTTCTGGATCACCCTCATAAGAAGGATTGGTAAATTGTATTTTGCGTCTCTCTTGCGCTTCAAGTCGTGCAGTAAAACTTATTTCAATAGGTTGTTCTTCATTACTTTTGTCTAGATTGGCCTGGGCAGAGACCCTTAGTGATTGCTCCTTGTCAAGGTTAATAGAAATATTTTCCAGATTGATCCCCTGTCCCTGATACTGAAGTTTGGACAATTTCTCCAAAATAAAAGGAGTATTGAAAGAATTGCAGAGATCTTCTTGGGTCAAAACTACTCTCATGCTTGCTGTAGTGGGTTGCCGTAGTTTAACTTTTCCTAGAAATATAGCCCCAAAATCGATGGAGATGGATTGGAGATACAATTCCATTGCCTTGATCTGAAGGCCGTTATGCATAAGCAAGTTATGTCCAATGAGATCGAAGCTGTCTAAACTACCCTGTAATAACTTAGAAACGGGCTCAGCCCTAACTGTCGCTTCTATGGTTTCAGTATGCCTAAAAAGAGCTGCGATCGCCCCGGTGACGACCTTACTCACGAGCTTATCTCCACTTTGCGTGGGATATGGTAAAGTACTCAACACAATCGCTGCCATTTTTCAATGTTTAGTTGCCTAATCTTAACATTAAGTTTTGTATCTTTTATCTAGTTCGTATGATTTATTGCTCTACCTATGCGATCTCATCGGCGCTCTACTGCACAAATACCCCCTAGGGGGATATAATCTCGGTATATACATTTATTAACTAAAGGAAAAGTGTATGGTAGCGACAAGTTCAGCCAAGGACAAGGTAGCTGTCCTGTTGATGGGGTATGGTGAAGTAGAGAGTTATGATGATTTTGCCAACTACAATGAACAGGCGCTAAACCTTCTGACCGCAAAATTTGCACCTGTTCCGACCTGGCTTTATCCTCCCCTGGCCAAATTATTGGCTGTTTTTGACTTACATGAATGGCAGCATCAGCACAATGATTTCATCTCACCTCACAATGCCATATTTGAGCGTCAAAGAGATGGGATAGAAAATTCTCTACGCGACAAGTGGGGAGATAGAGTGAAAGTTTTCAAGGCTTTCAACTTCTGCGCTCCTTACTTACCTGATCAAGTTCTAGCTCAGGTAAAAGAAGAAGGATTTGAAAAAATACTGATCTATCCCTTGTTGGTGGTTGATTCTATATTTACTAGTGGAATTGCTCTTGAGCAGGTCAACAAGGCTCTTGCCCAAGAGACGGACAAGGATCATCATTGGGTCAAAACCATACGCTACATTCCCTCTTTTTACAATGAACCTGCTTATATAGATTTTATAAGAGAGCTAGTAGAAAACGAAATTCAAGCTAAACTGGCTTCAACCTATCTCCCTTCCCAGATAGGCATTGTCTTACTTAATCATGGTTGTCCCCATGAGGCTAGAGGCTTTACCTCTGGTATCGATGAAAGCCAAAAACTGTATGAATCTGTCAGGGAAAAGTTGATTTCTCGCTATCCTTTGATTTCTGTTGGTTGGCTCAATCATCAGACTCCATTGATCAAATGGACGCAGCCTAATGCCTTATTGGCCGCCAAGAACTTAGTGGAATTGGGAGCCAAAGCAATCATCTTTATGCCTATTGGCTTTGCGACTGAAAATCATGAAACACTTTTAGATGTCGGTCATATCATCCATGATTTACAACACAAGAACGAAGAAATTGCCTATATTCAGATGCCATGTGTCAACGATCAACCCCAGTTCTGTCAAATGGCAGCCAATTGGGCAAACAATTTGATTGCAGATCTTTTGGAAGAAGATGGGGTCATGGTCAATCCAAGCTTGGCTCATGAGCACAAGCATGAGCATCATCACCATCATCATTGATAGGCAATCATGAATCGAGCTGTAAAAAAATATCTCCGATAATACTTTTAGTCTTATCTTCGAGATTTTCCCAATTTAGATCTCCTGGTTCATCAAAAAGCTGGGGATCTATTTCTACATGCTCCAAAGGATCAGAGCAAGAGTAACCAAGGAAGCAGATCCTAAAACAGAGCTGCCAGATATCAATAACAACTTTATCTTCGTTTCCTTGCTGTGTTATGTGGAGCTGATATCCAGCAATAGGATCGGCTACCTCATGATAGCTTCCCTGGTAAAGAGGACGATCCTCTAGATACTTGCGCAGATTATCTATTACCCTTATCAAGCAAGGCTGCATAGCAATCTGAGCTTTCTCCCAGTCATCTACAGTTTTGAACCTAGGAAGCATAATAATTTTATAATACTAGAATGCGGACAGAGAGACTTGAACTCTCACGTACAAGACACTAGATCCTAAGTCTAGCGCGTCTACCATTCCGCCACGTCCGCTTCATTTTCCAGTATCTGATTGTAGCATACTTTTTTGCTAATCCATCCTAGCTTGTTAATTGAAGAAAAATAACAAAAAATAAAAAAAGACGAGATCGACAATTAGAGCTTGTTAGACTAGAATCTGAGTAAATCTTTTTTTTAAGAATAAGCAAGCTATGGTTAATCTAATTGATAAAAAGGAATTCGAGGAAATACGCCCGGGCGTTAAGAAGCCTGCAGAGCAAAATATACTCACCCCTCGCTTCTATACTACTGATTTTGAGGCGATGTCCAAAATGGATCTCTCTCCCAATGAAGATGAACTAAGAGCCATACTAGAGGAGTTCCGGGTAGATTATAATCGTCATCACTTTGTCCGGGATGAACAGTTCAATCAGACTTGGGACAATCTAGATGAAAAGACTAGGAGCTTATTTATCGAATTCCTGGAGCGCTCTTGTACTGCTGAGTTTTCTGGTTTTCTACTCTACAAAGAATTAGGCAGACGCCTCAAGGACAAAAGCCCTGTTCTGGCTGAATGTTTTAACCTTATGTCAAGAGATGAAGCCCGTCATGCTGGATTTCTAAATAAGGCAATGGCTGACTTTGGCCTGTCTCTGGATTTGGGATTTCTCACCAAGAACAACAAATACACTTACTTTGCTCCTAAATTTATCTTCTATGCAACCTATCTCTCCGAGAAAATAGGTTACTGGCGCTACATCACCATCTACCGTCATTTAGAAAAGCATCCTGAAAATAAAATATATCCCATATTTAATTTTTTTGAAAATTGGTGCCAAGATGAAAATCGCCACGGAGATTTCTTTGACGCCATCATGAAAGCAACACCCGATATATTAAACGATTGGAAAGCTAGATTGTGGTGTCGTTTTTTCCTTCTCTCGGTTTTTGCTACCATGTATCTCAACGATACCCAAAGAGCAGATTTTTATGCCGCATTGGGACTTGATGCCCGTGAATATGACAAGTATGTAATTGAGCAGACCAACAAAACTGCCGGTAGAGTTTTCCCAATTATACTGGATGTCGAAAAGCCGGAATTTTATCAGCGTCTGGAAACTTGTGTGCAAAATAACGAAAAATTGAACCAGATAGCCAAATCCTCCGAACTTGCCCCTTTCAAATTACTCAGGAAAATTCCACATTATCTCTCAAATGTAGTAAATCTAGCTGCTTTGTATTTTATACCTCCGATAAGAGTCGATCACTTGTCTGGCTCAATCAGGTAACAGATGAGGGGTTCGCCCCTCTTTTTCTTTAGCAAGGAAATACCAATCTTAGTTAATTATTGTTATATTTTTATAAATACTATTGACAAGGTGGTTCTGTGGCTCTATATGCTGATTTGCATCGTCACCTAGGGGGTTCGGTTGTTCCTAGGGTTCTTTGGCGTTATTTTCAAAAACATAGTGAGGAATTGGCCGCAAAGCATCCTGATTATCTTGAGTTTGAGTCTTTTTACACCAGAGAAAGAAATACTTTGGATGAGTACCTGGAACTTCATACCCTTGTAGAAAGTGTACAAACTGAAACTGCTTTGCCCTACTTTATCTACAGATTATTGAGAGGAGCTTATATTTTTGAAAATTTAGCCTACCTTGAACTTCGTTATACTCCTTATCTTAGGACCGATCAAAGCAAAAGCGAATCTCAGCGGATTGATCAAATGGCCAGCATTGTAGAGACCGTTGGCAAGGCCAGTGAAATTTCGCAATATCCCATAATCACCAAGCAGATTCTCTGCACTCACACCCGATTGAGCAATGAGGTCAATAAAGCCATAGTCAAATTGGCGTCCCAAAGGAGAGATTATGTCTGTGGTATCGATATAGCAGGAGGAGATAGCTACTACAGGGAAAGGTTACCTGAATTCATTGAGCTTTACAAATATGCTCATGCTCTGGATTTAAAAACAACTGGACATCTTTATGAGACTCCAGATGGTTGTCATAGTGAATTACTTCCCTATCTGATGCGCATTGGTCATGGTATTCAGATTCCACTGCGTTATCCTCACCTGTTACCGGAGATAGCTCGCAGAAACCAATGCCTAGAAGTCTGTCCCACAACTTATCTTAAGACTGGAACACTCGGTGATCTAACTGAATTGAGTCTGGTATTTGACCGTTGTTTCGAGGCGGGAGTGGACATTGCAATCTGTACTGACAATGCCGGTTTGCATAATGTCAGATTGCCCTTTGAATACGAAAATCTTCTGACCCTTGATGTGATCAGCTTTGAGCAGTTGCAGGCCTGTCAAGATGCTGCTTTTCGCCATGCTTTTGCCTGGCCTTATCTCAAGCGGCCAGCTTCTTTGCTCAATGGACTATTTCAGAATCCTTCTACTTCACCTACATTGGTAAATTAGAAAAAAACCGTATCTTATTACTCCAGGTTTTTCTCTTATACTGATAGGTACCTTTACCTTAAAAGAGAGTAAGCAAAATTCATGTGTGGTATTGTCGGTTATATTGGCACCCAATCTCCAGTTGATATACTTCTAAGTGGCTTGGAAAGATTGGAATATCGGGGCTACGACTCAGCAGGGATAGCTATAGTTTTAGATGGAGATCTAAAATGTATCAAAGCTAAAGGTAAGCTTTACAAGTTGAGAGAAAAACTCGAAAAAAACGGTTCAGACAATCAACTCGGCCATAGCGGTATTGGCCATACCCGTTGGGCTACGCATGGCAAAGCTGAGGAGGTCAATGCTCATCCCCATCTAGATGGTAAAAAAAGAATTGCTGTAGTTCAAAATGGTATTATAGAAAATTATCTTCAGCTTAGAGATGAACTAGAGGGCAAGGGCTATCAATTTCTTTCAGAGACCGATACTGAGGTTATCCCCCATCTTATCTCTTATTATCTTGCCGAGTTACCAAGAGCGCAATCTTCTTTACTAGAAGCTATACAGAAAACTCTAACAAGGCTTGAAGGATCCTTTGCTTTAGCTGTTATTTCTGCTGACTACCCTGATCAGCTGATCATTGCCAGACAGCAGGCTCCCTTGACCATTGGTTTTGGCCAGGGTGAATTTTTCTGCGCTTCGGATGTAACTGCCTTGGTTTCACACACCAAAACCGTGCTATCTCTGGAAAATGGGGAATTGGCAGTACTTACCCCCTTGGGAGTTGAAGTATACAATTTTGCTCTAGAGAGGTTAAGAAAATCACCTAGGGTATTGGATTGGAATCATGTAAATGTAGAAAAACATGGTTTTCGTCACTTCATGCTCAAAGAGATTCATGAGCAACCCAATGTCATCCGCTCTTGTCTTGATGCCTATTTGCAAGAAGATTGGCAAGCGACAAATAATGCAGATATCAGTCCTATCAATCTGGGCTTAGAACCAGGATTTTGCGACAATATAGAGCAAGTACAGATTCTCTCTTGTGGAACAAGTTGGCATGCTAGTTTGATTGGCAAATACCTGATCGAGCAGTTGGCAGGGATTCCAACGGTGGTGCAATATGCCTCTGAATTTCGCTATGCTCCTTCTCCGGTAGTAGCCAATACTCTCACTATCGGGGTTACTCAATCAGGTGAAACTGCCGATACTCTAGCTGCGTTGGAAACTGAAAAACATAGAAGAGCATCACTTGCCAAGCCCTATCATGCTCGTCTGCTGGGTATCACTAATAGACCTGAGAGCACTCTTGCCCATATGGTGGATCAAATTATCAATACACAAGCAGGGATTGAGGTAGGTGTAGCGGCCACTAAAAGTTTTATCGCTCAGTTGATGGGATTCTACCTGCTCTCGCTGGATTTAGCTTATCTTCGCGAATCTTTACCCTTAGAAACTATTGCCGCTTATATCGAGGGGATGAGGCAACTACCGACCCAGATAGAGCTAATTCTGGAGAAACAGTCTGAGTCCATTGAGGAGCTGGCTCATGATTTTAACAATACCCAGGACTTTATCTTTATCGGCAGAGGTATAAATTTTCCAATTGCCCTAGAGGGTTCCTTGAAACTCAAGGAGATCAGCTATATTCATGCTGAAGGTTATCCAGCAGGAGAACTCAAGCACGGCCCAATTGCTCTTTTGGATGAAAAAGTACCTGTAGTTGCTATCGCGGTTCCAGGTATTGTCTATGAAAAGGTACTCTCCAACGCGCAAGAGGCCAAGGCTAGGGATTCGCGTCTATTGGGCGTTATCAATTTTGAGGATCAAGAGGCATCTAGAATTTTTAACGATTGTCTCTATATACCCAAGGTTGATGAGATCCTCTCACCTATACTTACGGTAATTCCATTGCAACTTCTCTCTTATCATATTGCCGCCAGACGTGGCTTGGATGTGGATCAACCTCGCAATTTAGCAAAATCTGTTACAGTAGAGTAAAAATTTTCCGGGAAAATCTATGGAAACACCAGCACAAAAAATAATCAGTAAAGTTCCAGAAGTAACTTTGCTCTTTTGGATCCTTAAGATTCTTGCTACTACCTTGGGCGAAATTGGTGGAGATGCCGTTTCGATGTCCATGAAACTTGGCTACTTGGTTAGTACTTTAATCTTTGGTGTTATATTTGCCATTCTGGTAATTGCCCAGATTCGTGCCAATAAATTTAAACCAATTCTCTACTGGATGACGATCATAGCTACTACAACTGTAGGAACAACTATGGCAGATTTTGCAGATCGCTCTCTTGGTATTGGTTATGCAGGTGGATCTTTGATATTGATTACTTTTCTGTTACTATCTTTACTGATTTGGTACAAAGATCTTGGATCAATTGCCATTCATACTGTCAATTCACCTAAATCCGAAATATATTATTGGCTCACTATTATGTTTTCACAAACATTGGGGACAGCTTTGGGTGATTGGAGCGCAGATACAGCAGAGCTTGGCTATAAAGGAGCAGCTATAGTCTTTAGCGTGTTGTTAGCTGTGATTGCTATTGCTTATTTTCGTACTAAGATTTCATCAACAGTACTTTATTGGACAGCATTTGTCTTGACAAGGCCCTTGGGCGCTGTTGTTGGTGACTTTCTTGATAAGCCCATAAGTAAAGGAGGCTTGGCAGTCAGTCGATATAGTGCATCGTTTATTTTGCTATTATTGATTGGATTATTTATCTATCTATTTCCTCAAAGATCTGCAAAACAACCACACTAAATAGAAAGTTATTAAACATGTCTGAACTTTTTTATCAAGTAGGTGGGAGTTTGATTTTCAATCATCCTACTTATATTGAAAGAAAGGCAGATCAAGAGTTGCTCGAATTATTAAAGCAGCGACAATTGTGCTACGTTTTTAACTCACGTCAGATGGGTAAGTCCAGCCTGAGAGTCAGGACAATTCATCAATTGCAACAACAGGGAAAGATCTGTCTTTCTGTCGATATTACCAGCCTAGGTAGTGATGTTAACAGGGATCAATGGTATGGCGGATTGATCAATCAACTCTTTTCAAAGCTCAATCTCTCCGGTCACATCAACCTAAAAAACTGGCTAAATGAAAGAAAAGAGCTCGCACCAATACAAAGACTAGCCCAGTTTGTTGAGGATATTTTATTAAATCATAATGACAATATAGATTATTTTATTTTTATTGATGAAATAGATAAAGTATTAAGTTTGAGCTTTTCTTTGGATGATTTCTTTTCTTGGATTCGTTATTGCTACAATCAGCGCGCCGAATATCCACAATACCAGAGAATAACTTTTATTTTATTTGGAGTGGCTACTCCTACCGATTTAATTCAATCTAAGATCGAAACTCCTTTTAATATTGGTAATG
>CAIPYC010000051.1 GCA_903869185.1 uncultured cyanobacterium
CCCTCCCGCAATTACCCCCCAATCTCCCTCTCTACAACACTCTCGGGGTTTTAACTTTCTTTTTATTACTCATTCTTATGCTTCCTTCTTCCCTGATATCATCAATTGCTGTTGGATGTATTTGATTATTTTGTTTTCTTTTGGTTAATTTCTTTCTGTTCAGCAACGTACACCCTTACTGCTTTTAGGATTTTCTCCTCAGGGTAAGGAGCGAAGTCTTTGGGCATATTGTTCAGAGAGCCATTATTTTTGTTAATTTTCTGACCGGGATTTATATCTAGGGTATTTACCCCCTTAAGAGATGCTGAACCAAGTATAAAACTCCATATTCCCGCCAACAACATAGTACTAAGCATCGCAACGAGCACAGTTATTGACTTGTTTTTACCTGAGATAAATTGCATAAAGATAATGATATGTGTTAATTTTATGATCGACCGACCAAGATTGGCCGAGCGGTTGAGGCAACGAACTCATAATTCGTGCAAGGCAGGTTCAACTCCTGCATCTTGGATTATTTCATCTGCATTTTTTTTTCTAATTTCAGATCTCTGCTTGCAGAGCTCTTTATTTCAGCATCGAGCAAGGTCTGTCCTGTTGCCGCCAAATAGACATCGTCTAGACTGGGCCTAGACTGGGCAATGCTAAATATGGGAAAGTCATTTCCTGTTAAGGACTGTTCTATCCTTGAGAGAGCATTGGTCTGAGAATTAATCACCAAGTTGAGTGAATTACCCTGAGCATTATTGATGATTGCATCTTCAACAAAAGGTAATTCTTTTAAAATATTTTTGGCTTTTTCTACCTCTTCCAAGGGAGAAAATTCTCTGATTTTGAGAGTTATCCGATCACCGCCAACTTTTTGCTTCAACTCAGTAGGCGAACCAGAAGCAATCACAGTTCCTTTGTCTATGATCACCAATCGATTGGCTAAAGCATCCACTTCTTCTAGATAATGACTACTTAGCAAGACAGTGGTGCCATCCCCGGCAATCTTGGTAAGTAAGCTCCAGATAATTTTACGACTTTCAATATCTAATCCAACTGTTGGTTCATCTAAAATGAGAACTTTGGGATAGTGGAGTAGTCCAGTTGCCAAATCTAGTCGTCGGCGTAAGCCACCTGAATAAGTTCCAGTTCGGCGATCTTGATAATCTTGCAAATCCAAAAGATTTATCAATTCAGTTATTCTCGCCTGCGCCGAGGATCTGGGCATATGATAGATACCAGACTGGAGCTCTAATAGTTCTTTCCCGGTCAAAATTTTATCTAAAGCAATTTCCTGAGCTACGTAGCCCATAAGCGCTCTTGCCTGCTTAGGTTTTTCAATTACTGAAATGCCCTCAATTTCAAGTAGACCGGCATCAGGCTTAGTCAGAGAGCAAAGACATCGAATGGTTGTAGTCTTACCGGCTCCATTAGGGCCAAGCAGAGCAAAAATTTCCCCTTTTTCTACTTTAAAGGAAATATCCTCAACAGCTTTAATATTGCCATAAAATTTTTTTAGGTGTTCTACGCGGACTGCATCAGTCATGACCTTGGTCTTAAAAATACTGTTAACTGGATTAATACAACTTGATTATAGCCTTTTCTCCAAACTATATTCCAGTGACTTGCATATAAGGTCTATGATGTTAATCTGTGCATATTTTTATTCTTTACAATTATAACCACCATGAAACAAAAATACCGCATCACTCTTTTGCCAGGAGATGGAATTGGTCCTGAAATCATGGCTGTCGCAGTGGCAGTGATCAATTCAATTGGCACACAATTTGACTTAGAATTCGACTTTAAAGAAGCTCTTGTTGGAGGTAGTGCAATAGATGAAACGGGGGAACCACTTCCAGCGGAAACTCTGAAAATTTGCAGAGAAAGTGATGCTGTACTTTTAGCAGCTATAGGTGGATACAAATGGGACAATTTACCTCGCCAGCAGAGACCCGAAACCGGATTACTGGGACTAAGAGCAGGACTTGAGTTATTTGCCAATCTTCGACCTGCCAAAATCATTCCACAATTGCTCGAGGCTTCTCCCTTGAAAAGAGAAATAGTGGAAGGAGTGGATTTGATGGTAGTACGCGAATTGACAGGAGGTATTTACTTTGGACAGCCCAAAGGAGTATTTAGTGACGAACAGGGATCAAAGCGTGGTTTCAATACTATGGTCTACAGTGACCTGGAGGTCGATCGCATAGCCAAAGTCGCTTTTGAGATAGCTACCAAAAGAAACGGAAAGCTTTGCTCGATAGACAAGGCAAACGTCTTGGATGTTTCTCAATTCTGGCGAGATCGTGTAAATCTGATTGCTACTAATTACCCCAATGTAGAACTGTCCCATCTCTATGTTGATAATGCTGCAATGCAACTTGTGCAATCTCCCAGGCAATTTGACACAATAGTTGCTGGAAATCTTTTTGGCGATATTCTCTCCGATCTAGCGGCAGTATTGACTGGAAGTATTGGCATGTTACCTTCTGCCAGTCTAGGCATAAGTAATCTTGGACTATTTGAACCTGTTCATGGTTCAGCTCCAGATATTGCCGGAATGGATAAGGCTAATCCATTAGCCCAAGTTCTAAGTGTTGCCATGATGTTCCGCTACGGTCTCAATCAACCAGAAATTGCCACAAAGATTGAATCGGCTGTCAATGATGTCCTAGATTATGGTTACAGGACTGGAGATATAATGTCGCAAGGGATGAATTTAGTTGGTTGTCAAGAAATGGGCGAACTTCTAATTAAGACATTAGAGAGTTAATCTATACGCAGCTGAGTTAGAATCAAAAAATTAAAGAAAGAAGGAACACCCAGCCGTGGTTAATACCCCAAGAGCTGAAAACAATAAACAGAATCCGGAAACTTCACTTCATGAAGAACTCCTGAAAGAGGCCAAAAGTATATACCAGGACTATTGTACTCTCCACAGTAGCACGACGATCAGAAAGCCTTTGGGGGTGGTTATAAATTTGAAGAATTATCGTAGTCAATTGATTTTTTCAAATACTCCGGTTCTGTTGCCCAATGAATTGTTTATTACTCTCAAGCAGCTAGAGAGCCGCACCTGATAGACATCAAATGCAAGAAAGTCTGTTGGTCTGGCTGAGTTTACCTTTTATCTTTATTTGCGGAGCATCAATTGGTAGCTTCTTGAATGTAGTGATTTACAGGATTCCAGCCGATTTATCCATTGTTTATCCACCTTCCCACTGCCCAAATTGTTTGCATCGATTGGGCATCAGGGAAAACATCCCAATATTGGGTTGGCTGATTCTAAAAGGCCGATGCAAGTGTTGTGGCTCGAGAATTGCCATACGCTATCTTTTGGTGGAATTTCTGAGCGGATTGCTTTTCTCTTTAATATTTCTCAAATTTGCCTTTAGTTTATTAACTCCTTTTTACTGGGTATTTCTCTGCTGGCTGATTGTGCTGGCAGTGATAGATTTAGATACTTTTTCTTTTCCCGATATTTTACTCAAATCAGCTCTCCTGGCAGGGATCTGTTTTCAGTTACTTTTAGGCTGGCAAGACGGACAGTTGGCTCATACCGTTTTTGTTGCTCTTGCTAGTGGCTGGTTGGGACTTTTTCTGTTAGATATAATAAGACTGATAGCTTCTTTTGCTCTTCAAGTCGAGGCGATGGGAGATGGAGATCCTAAGTTGACCGCCATAATAGGAGTTTGGCTAGGTTGGGAACGTCTTTTATTGTGCATTTTTTTAGCTTGTGTCCTAGGTGCCTTTATAGGAATTGGAAGCGGGAAGATGACTCGAAGACAACAAATTCCCTTTGGTCCTTTTTTGGCAATTGGCGCGCTATTGACAGTGTTTTGGGGGAATGAGATTATATTTAGATATGTAAAATTATTTTTTCCATATTATTAGACCCTGTTGGAACAGTTTTTACCCATTTTTTTGAGTCACAATTGCCAATTCTTAGTCTAGAAACATAATTTTTGAACAAAATGTCCTCTTTATTTGATTGGTTTGCTAACAAGAGAAAACTTGAACCTCACATTCAGCCTCAGCATCAAGAAAGAGAAATAGCCGATGGGCTTTGGACCAAGTGCGAGTCTTGCAATGCTCTTACCTATACAAAAGATCTCTATGCAAATCTTTTGGTGTGTCCTGAATGCTTTCATCACCACAAGGTTAACAGTAACGAACGGATAGCACAATTAATTGATGCTACAACTTGGCAACCACTTGATAAAAATCTAAGTCCATTGGATACCCTACAATTTAAAGACCGTAAGTTGTACAGTGATAGACTTAAGGAAACACAGGAAAAGACGGGACTAACCGATGCTATTGAGACTGGATTAGGACTTCTTGATGGTCTGCCCATTGCCTTAGGTGTAATGGATTTCCGCTTTATGGGTGGTAGTATGGGTTCGGTTGTTGGCGAAAAATTAGCCCGGTTGATTGAAAGAGCAACTCAAGAACGTATTCCAGCTATTATAGTCTGTGCTTCTGGTGGTGCAAGGATGCAAGAGGGTATGCTGAGCTTGATGCAAATGGCTAAAATTTCTGGAGCCCTTCAGCGTCACCGTGAAGCCAAGTTGCTCTATATTCCTATTCTCACTCATCCTACTATGGGCGGAGTTACAGCTAGCTTTGCTATGCTTGGGGATATAATACTGGCTGAGCCTAAGGCCAATATAGGTTTTGCAGGTAGAAGAGTTATCGAGCAAACCTTGAGAGAAAAACTACCAAGTGACTTTCAAACCTCAGAATACCTGGTTAAGTGTGGCTTTGTTGATGCAATAGTGCAACGTCCCCAGCTCAAATCCACACTTGCACATATGATCAGCATTCATCAGCCGTTTTATCCTGTACTTCCTGCCCTTTTTCAGCAAGAGCATTCTGTAGAAAAGGAACCGCTTCACTGCTTGCAAGAAGAAAATGGACTTTTGCTGGGTTAGAGCAAACTTACGACTCGTTTCAATTTACTCCTATAAATTTTATGTCAGTTTTAGCGGCGATCTCTGTTTTAGCAGTTTTAATCTTTGTTCATGAGTTGGGACACTTTGCAGCAGCAAGACTGCAGGGTATCAGGGTGGCTCAGTTTTCCCTGGGTTTTGGACCGGCTTTATTAAAATATCAGGGAAAGGAAACACTTTACGCCCTCAGAGCTATCCCGCTGGGAGGTTATGTTGGATTTCCAGATGATGAAAATAATGAAACCCTATCTCCAAATGATCCAGATCTTATGTCCAATCGTCCTATTTGGGATCGAGCCGTTGTAATTAGCGCAGGAGTTTTGGCTAATCTGATTTTTGCCTATTTTCTTCTAGTTGCCCAAACGGCCTTCGTTGGAGTACAAGATATAGCTCCTGGGGTGGCTATTCCTCAAATTATCCAAGACGGTGGATCTTCTGTTGCCGCCAAAGCTGGACTCAAAAAAGGGGATGTTGTTTTATCTATCAACCAGCAAGTTCTTCCTGCCTCGGTAGATGCGCTCAATGAATTCAAAAAAATAATTCAGGCTTCTTCACAAAACCCTGTAAGTTTAAATATACAAAGAGATAAAGAAAATTTCGATCTTGAGTTAACGCCTGAAAAAAACGCAGATGGACAAGGCAAGATTGGGGTTATGCTCTCACCTAATATACGTTTGCAACGCTCAAAAGGAATCTTGGACGCATTCACATTAGGCGCAAAGATCTTCGTACATTTGGTTTTCTTAACAGCACAAGGTTTTTGGCAACTGGTTAGTAATTTTGGTGAAAATGTTTCCCAAGTTGCCGGTCCGGTGAAAATAGTCGAATACGGTGCCAATATTGCTAAGGATAATATTGCTAATCTATATCAATTTGCTGCATTGATTAGCATCAATTTAGCCATTATCAACATACTACCATTACCAGCTTTAGATGGCGGGCAATTGGTATTTCTGCTGATTGAAGCGGTGATAGGTAAGCCTCTTCCAAATGGCATCCAAGAGAATATTATGCAGACTGGTCTTTTTCTATTACTCAGTCTGGGTGTTTTCTTAATAGTACGCGATACGGTTTCTTTGGAAGCTTTCCAAAACCTTGTCCAGTAAATCCCCAGATGAATCTCAAGCAAAAAGCGTCCGAGATTTTAGCTCAACTCAAATTGATTTATCCTGGTGCAACTTGTAGCCTCAATTATCAAACCCCTTTGCAATTGTTGGTAGCTACCATCCTATCTGCCCAATGCACTGACGAGAGAGTCAATAGAGTTACTCCTTCTCTGTTTGAACGTTTTCCGGATGCTCCATCTCTAGCTCATTGTGAGATTTTGGAACTAGAGGCTTTGATTAAATCTACAGGTTTTTATCACAACAAGGCTAAAAATATTCAAAACGCTTGCCGTAAGATCGTTGCTGATTTTGCTAGCGAGGTACCCAAGAGCATGGATGAACTAACAACCCTGTCCGGTGTAGCTCGTAAAACAGCTAATGTGGTTTTAGCTCATGCTTTTGGCATTAATGCCGGAGTTACGGTTGATACTCATGTAAAGCGACTATCTCAACGTCTGGGCTTAACCAATTACAGCGATCCTATACGTATTGAAAAAGATTTAATGAAGCTTCTGCCTCAGCTGGAATGGGAAAATATGTCTATTCATCTGATTTATCATGGCAGGGCAATATGTAAAGCACGTAAACCAGATTGCCTCTCTTGTCAGATATTTGATCTGTGCGATAAAAAGCAGATATAATAGAAAATGCTGTCTTAAAAGGAAAAAAATACTAAAGATATGGCTAAAAAATCAATGCTCGAGCGTGAAAAACGACGTAAAAAATTAGCTGACAAATACATGTCAGAGCGAATGGATCTCAAAGAACAATTTCGTCTGGCCCAATCTCCTATCGACAAACTGGAGATTCAGCGATTGATTCAAAGATTACCCCGTAATAGTGCGCCCACTCGTCAGCGTAATCGTTGCCGGGTTACAGGTAGACCAAGAGGATACTATGCAGATTTTGGGCTATGTCGTAATCTATTTCGCGAATGGGCACACGAAGGTCTCTTGCCAGGGGTTGTCAAATCCAGCTGGTAGAGAAATTAATTGTATTGATCTAGGTTGATCCGCAACATGGATCATAACCTAGGCTCTTTAGGATTAAATCGCTCATTGCATTTGCAACGGCGAATTCACTGTAAAAACTTCTGCGAAAATCGAATCCTTGCATCTCTGTAACCATAGCAATCACCAGAGAACCAAGATCATTTTCTCCTTCCATACGTTGTCTGATGTAGATTTGAGCTGCGACTGCGGCAATCCTTTCGTTTATTTCTTCAGGTAAATACTCTTGATTAAGCCACTGACAAAGAGAATCTTTTAAACAGTTTCCTTCTTTTTGAATGTCTTTAGAAGGTGGCAAGGTTATGGGATCTATCTGTTTGACCGTCATATAAACCTCTTTTTCAAGGCAAAAGACTTATGAATATAGATTTTATCATACGCGGCTATAACAAAAGGTAGTAGTCTGGTTCTCATAACTGTAAATTCATCTAAATGTCTAGCAACATAGAAATTGTCGTCAAGCTATTTGCAATTTACCAAGAAATATACCAAAAAGATGAACTAAGGATATCCCTGCCAGAGCACAGTACAGCTCAGGATGTCCTCGAGCAAATAATAAAGACTCATCCAACTCTAGAAAGATGGAGAACACTCACTCGTTTTGGTATCAATTTGCAGTTCGTCTCACCTGAAACCGTCTTACATGATGGTGATGAAGTGGTTCTGATTCCCCCTGTAAATGGCGGCTAAATAATCAATAGCTAAGCTTTAAAGCATTGACAGGGACATCATCCCAAGATTTTACTGTTCTCAGTATATTGCGCCAACCTTCTTCCTTTTCTTGAGGAGTTAGATTATTGTTCCAAGTTACATGACATTCCCTGGCTGAAAACTCATCGCGGCAAGCCAGGCAAGAATAAACAATGCCGCATGGATCTATTTGTTCGTTAACCCATATTGTCATATCAGCACCTTCCCAATAATATTTGTATATTAAAAAATTATACAAAAAAAATATACAATATTTTGCTCAATTACCAGTAACCTGGATTCCTTTGCCAATGAAACGAGTTGTCCATACTTTGAGATCGTCGTTATCTACCTGCCTTTGTAGTTCTTGCTGAATGCTCAAGGCTTCTCGCTGTGAACGACAAATGGTAAAGATCGATGGACCAGATCCAGACATCATTGTGCCTAATCCACCGATTTTTTCCAAGATATCGCGTAGTTTTTGAACCTCAGGATGTGTGGGAAGAACCACTTTTTCTAGATCATTGTGAAGTAGTTTACCGATTTGATCAAAATCTTGAGCCATTACAGAATCCAATAGAGGAAAACTATCCTGCAGACTTTGACCATAGGTATGATCAAACTTATGGCGATAAGCTTGGTAAGCCCAGGCAGTAGAGACACTTAGGCTTTCATATTTTGCCAGAACCAACCATAGATTTTCTAAAGGAGGTAAAGATCGGAGCTTTTCGCCTCTGCCTGTAGCCAGAGCAGTTCCTCCAATCAAAGAAAAAGGAACATCAGATCCCAGTTGTGTTGCCAGTATTTGGAGTTGATCCAAATCCAGCTTTAATTTCCACAATAGATTGAGCGCCACTAGAGCGGCAGCAGCATTGCCAGAGCCACCGGCTACCCCAGCAGCTATTGGGATTCTTTTGTCAAGCCGGATGTCAACCCCCCCAAAATTATAATAGGCCTTTGAGTACTTGTTTTTGAGGAGATAAACTGCCTTTAGGATCAAATTGCTATCATCGTTTGGGACGTCAGGATTATCGCAAAAAAGACGAATTTGTTCTGTACCATTAAGATGAAATTTTAAGATATCGCTCAATTCAATCGATTGCATCAACATTAATAGCTCATGATAGCCATCAGGACGATCCCCGATTATTTTCAAATAAAGATTGATTTTAGCTGGCGCCAATAGACTGACAGAGTTCATATCTTCTCAACCAGATTACTTAAATTAATCCACTGTTCTAAAGTGAGTTCTTCAGCTCTAGAGAGTTGGCTTACCTCTAATTCTTTCAGAATCAGGTCAATTTTTAAAAGATCTAGGGAATGTTTTAAATTGTTACGCAACATTTTGCGACGATTGGCAAAACCCATCTTAATAAGCGTATCGAGCAATTTAGGATTTTTGGCTGTTATTTTTGGTATCCGGGGTGACAATCTGATGACCGCAGAATCCACCTTGGGAGATGGATAAAAGGCTGATCTGGGAACATCGCAGATCCATTGACAGGCAGCTAAATACTGAATTCTCAGGGATAATGCCGCATAAGAGCTAGAACCAGGATGAGCTACAATTCTCTCAGCCAACTCTTTCTGGACTAGTAACACTATCGATTGGTAGGGACTGGGATTAGGCTGAGCTATGCTCCCTAGCAAAAGCTCTAAAATAGGTCCGGTGATATTGTAAGGTATATTGGCGATCACTTTATCAATTGGCGAGCTTAAGCTGCAGAGATCCAAGTTCAAAATATCTCCCTCAATTAGCAAAAAATTCTCAAATTTCTTACCAATATCTCCTCTTAGCCCGCGGCAAAGATCACGATCGATTTCAACAGCCACCAAGAGCTCTACTTCTGGTAAGATTCTTCTGGTTAAGACTCCTTTACCTGGACCAATTTCCAGAATTCGATCTCTTTTTTGGAGATTGCCCGCTTCTATTATTTTCTCTAAAGTAGAATTACAATTTAGCCAATGCTGCCCAAAACGCTTGCGAGGAAAATTCATAGTTTTAGCATAGTTCTTTAATATTATTAAATTTCTGGATTTTAAAAGATATAATCAATCTTCTCGAAAAAGTTTGTCACAGAGCAGCATAGGATGTAAAATCTTAATCTAAATTCATGTTGACATTAGGGACTTTTATCAACCCACCATGACCCCACCTTTTAAAAAAACCGAAGAAAATCAGCCTATTCTAGAAATTTATGGTAAGTCTCCACTAAGCGGAGAAGTGATCATCAGTGGAGCCAAAAACTCTGCACTGGTTATCATGGCAGGAGCATTGCTATGCCCTCAAGATTGTCATCTTGAAAATGTCCCCTCCCTAGCTGACATTGAGAAAATGATCCAAATTCTGGAATCTCTTGGATTGAAAATCACTAGGAAGGGGCAAACATTGGAAATTGATGCAAAAAATATTACTGAGGTTTCTGCTCCCTACGATTTGGTTTCCCAAATGAGAGCCAGTTTTTTCGTAATAGGTCCTCTCCTCAGCAGGATGGGTGTTGCAAATATTCCTCTACCAGGTGGCTGTGCAATTGGGGCAAGACCGGTGGATCTCCATGTGAGAGGGCTCCAGGCAATGGGCGCTGAGGTGATGATTGAACATGGTATCGCCAGAGCATATATCAAAGGAAACAACAAAAGATTAAAAGGTACCAAGATTTATCTGGATTACCCCAGTGTTGGGGCGACAGAAACACTCATGATGGCCGCTACATTGGCTGATGGCGAAACTATGATCGAAAATGCCGCATGTGAGCCGGAAGTGATTGATTTAGCAAACTTCTGTATTGCTATGGGTGCCAAGATCAAAGGGGCTGGAACCAGTACCATTATTATCTCTGGTGTTGATTCCCTCGGTAGCGTTAAATACAACATCATCCCGGATCGAATTGAGGCCGGTACTTTTTTGGTGGCAGGGGCAATCACCCAATCCGAACTTTCCATCTATCCGATCATCCCAGAACATCTAGCTTCGGTAATTGCCAAACTTGAAGCTATCGGATCCAAGGTGGTTGTAGAAGACTTTAATAGAGTAAAGATTTTACCAGCTCCCCTTAAGGCTACTGACATTGAAACTTTGCCTTTTCCAGGTTTTCCCACAGATATGCAGGCGCAGTTTATGGCCTTACTGACCTTGGCTGAGGGAAATTGTGTGGTTACTGAAACGGTTTTTGAAAATAGAATGCGCCATGTGGCTGAGTTGCAAAGAATGGGTGCCAATATTCGGGTAAAGGGTAATCATGCCATTATTCAAGGCGTTCCCCTGCTAAGTGGTGCTCCACTTATAGCGACCGATTTGCGTGCATCTGCCGCACTAGTCCTAGCTGGACTTGCTGCCGAAGGTAAGACCACAATTCAATGTCTACAACACCTTGATAGGGGCTATGACGATTTGGAGGGCAAACTGAAAAAACTAGGGGCTAAATTACACCGCACTACAGGAGTTTCAGAGACACGGGCACTCTTCTAAACTGCAGACTGTTGTAGGAATTATGCAATAATTGTTCTTGTGTTCCATAATATTTTCAAAGGTTCTTTGAATCTAGACCTATGAACGATCGTCCAACAGAGAAAACTCTTGCCGAACTGGCTCTCTCTGCCCATGAATGTCGAGTATGTGGCTATGTCTACGACCCAGAAAAGGGAGATAGCAAGTCCAATATATTGCCTGGATCGTCCTTTGAGCAATTGCCTCAGCAATGGCATTGTCCCGTCTGTGGCGCAAGCAAAAATATTTTTGTCAATATTGGCTCAAAAAATTCTCCCTCTGGCTTTAGTGAAAATTTAAAATATGGTTTTGGAGTCAACACCTTAACGCCAAACCAGAAAAACCTACTGATATTTGGAGCCCTTGCTTTAGGAATAATTTTTTTACTAAGTCTTTATGGACTACAGTAAATTATTGCCTTCCTCCAAAAGGGATTCTAGTACTAAAGAGGTATGTGTCCAATGAGTACCACCTTGACAAAAGACTATGTAAGGTTCTCTTAGAGGACCATCTGCAGAAAGTTCTGAAGTGCTGCCCTCAATAAAGGTGCCTCCCGCCATCACCAGCTCGTCATGATATCCGGGCGTGGAAAAAGGAACAGGATCTAAATAAGAGCCTACTGGGGATAGTTTTTGTATGGCGCGACAAAAAGCGATCAACTTTTCCCGAGAACCCAAAGCAACAGCCTGAATAACATCTCTTTTTGGAAGTAGAGGTTTAGGATTAACCTGATAACCCAAACTATCAAAAACATGGGCAATCAGATGCCC
>CAIPYC010000052.1 GCA_903869185.1 uncultured cyanobacterium
CGAATGAAGCACCAGAGATCCCATTGCCTATCTAGCCCACTCCAATCAAACCAGCTCAGTTCATTGTCCTGGCAATAGGCGTTATTGTTTCCCTGCTGAGTACGTCTGATGTCATCTCCCATCATTAGCATGGGTGTACCTTGCGAGATAAAGAGAATGGTCAAAAAGTTCTTGATCTGCCTTAGTCTTAGATCTTCTATCTCTTTACTGTCGGTCGGGCCCTCTTGTCCGCAATTCCAACTGAAGTTTTGATCATTGCCGTCTAGATTATTTTCTCCATTGGACTGGTTATGTTTTTCGTTATAGGAGACTAGATCATTTAGAGTAAAGCCATCGTGACAAGTAATAAAATTAATACTGCGATAGGTCACCGGAACGTTATAAATATCAGGACTTCCCAGGATTCGCGCTGCCAGAAGTCCCACCATATTCGGTTCACCTTTGAGGAAACGGCGGACATCGTCTCGAAAACGCCCATTCCATTCAGCAAAACGCTCTCCCAGATTAACAAACCAACCTAGCTGATAAAGTCCAGCAGCATCCCAGGCCTCGGCAATCAGTTTTGTCCCAGCGAGCACTGCATCTGATTCGGCCACCCAAAGCACTGCTGGCCGCTCAACTGGTTTACCTAAAACGTCTCTAGACATCACAGAGGCCAGATCAAAACGAAAGCCATCAACATGCATTTGGGATGCCCAATAGCGCAGAGAATCCAGAATCATAGTTCCCACTACTGGATGATTAGTTTTGAGGGTATTGCCGCAACCACTATAGTTCTTGTAAAGAGATTTATCCTCATCCTCTAAAATGTAGTAAATCTCATTAGCAAAGCCTCGCCAAGCAAGAGTTGGTCCCCTTTGATTGCCTTCTGCTGTATGGTTGAATACCACATCTAGTATTACTTCTATACCAGCCTTGTGAAGAGCCTTTACCATATCCCTGAACTCATTGATAGCGCCACATGAATCTTTTCTTGAGCTGTAAGCCCTATGGGGAGCAAAGAAGCCAATAGTACTATATCCCCAGTAATTTGTTAAACCTGGATTGACATCCTGTGAATCAAATTCATGGATTGGCAAAAGCTCAACTGCGGTGATTCCTAGCTGCTTGAAGTAAGGGATTTTAGCTATCACGCCGGCATAGGTACCTTTGATATCATTTGGTAATTCTGAACTGGGATGACGAGTTAAGCCACCTACGTGTAGCTCATATATTATTGTTCGGGCATAGTCTCGGCCGATTGGCTGATCATCTTCCCAATCATAATCACTCGAATCAATCACCACTGCCCTAAGAGATCTAGCGCAGTTATCGCCTGGAAATATTGCGGCAGCGCGATCATAAATTTCCTGCCCCACAATAGCTTTGGCATAGGGATCAAGGATGACTTTCTGCCCATCAAAACGCAAACCCTCTTTTGGGTTATTTTCTCCATACACCCGATATGCGTATATCTGTCCGGCTCCTATTTCTTTGATAAAAACATGCCAAAAATTAGAAGTTCTGTGAATCTGTGGTTTTAGTTCAATTGCATGCTTGGGCTGAGGATCCAGGGGTTGGGCAAACAAAAGTAGCTCCACTTTACTGGCATTTTTAGAAAATACGCAGAAATTAACCCCCTCTGGGTAGACCGTGGCGCCTAGAGGGGAACTTTTGCCAGGCAGTGCTTCTGGTATCATGCCAAAAGTCCTGCGGCTAATTCTTTAGCTCTCATAAAAACGATTAAATCTAGCATCCGGTTAGAATAGCCCCACTCATTGTCATACCAGGAGACCACCTTGAAAAAATGAGAATTGAGCTCTATCCCTGCTTTGGCATCAAAAATACTAGAGCGCTGATCTCCTATAAAGTCACTAGAGACTACTTCATCTTCTGTATAGCCCAGAATTCCCTTCATTTCTCCTTGAGATGCGGCTTTCATTGCTGCGGCAATTTCAGCATAGCTAGTAGCTTTGTCGGTACGAAAGGTCAGATCTACTACCGATACGTTGGGGGTGGGCACACGAAAAGCCATGCCGGTTAGTTTACCCTTTAATTCTGGTAAAACCAAAGCCACAGCCTTAGCTGCTCCAGTAGAAGAGGGAATGATGTTCTGTCCCGCGCCTCTACCTCCTCTAAAATCCTTGCGACTAGGCCCATCTACGGTAGATTGAGTGGCGGTGGTGGCATGCACTGTAGTCATTAACCCCTCGGCCAGCCCAAAATTTTGCTGGATTACTTTGGCAATGGGAGCCAAGCAGTTGGTAGTGCAACTGGCATTGGAAACTATTAAATCTTTAGCTGGATTGAATTGATCTGTGTTGACTCCAACCAAAAGCGTAGGAACGTGCTCGGGATCTTTGGTGGGTGCGGAAATAACAACTCTTCTGGCTCCAGCCTTGATATGTTTGTAAGCCCCTTGATAATCAGTAAAGATTCCAGTTGCCTCTACTACATATTCGACTTTATATTCCTGCCAGGGGAGCTGCTCAGGATCCTTGATTGCTACGCAGGGTATGAATTTTCCGTTGACAACAATTCCATTTTCTTTAGCTTCGACTTGTCCCTTAAAACAACCATGGGTAGAATCATACTTCAACAGATAGGCCAGAACTTCTGGTGGAAAAAGATCATTGATTGCAACAAAATCAAAGACAGGATTGTCTATCCCTGCTCGGAAAACCAATCTGCCGATACGACCAAAACCATTGATGGCAATTTTTACTGCGCTCATAATAGATTACTTAAAGTTAAATTTATCTATGATTCCTTTTGTAATCCATTCTGCCGGCAAAACAAACTATACTCACAAAAACTTTAGATTTCATTTCGAATATCCATTGATAAGCTTGAGTTATAGCTAGTATACGTAAAGACAATATAAAATTTCTTTACAAAACTTTAAATATCCCTTATAGTGAAGAGGTGAGATAAATCACACCTTGACAAAATTCATAATCGCAATCATAAATCAATGACTACTACTTTACAACAGCGCGAAAGCGCCTCAATTTGGGAGCAATTTTGCCAGTGGATCACTAGCACCAACAACCGCATTTATGTAGGTTGGTTCGGTGTATTGATGATCCCTTGCCTGCTCGCTGCAACTACCTGCTTCATAATCGCTTTCGTTGCAGCCCCTCCAGTAGATATCGACGGTATCCGTGAGCCAGTTGCTGGTTCTTTGCTTTACGGCAACAACATCATCTCTGGTGCTGTAGTTCCTTCTAGCAATGCTATCGGTCTTCACTTCTACCCCATTTGGGAAGCCGCTTCACTCGATGAATGGCTTTACAATGGTGGTC
>CAIPYC010000053.1 GCA_903869185.1 uncultured cyanobacterium
GTTTAAATCATAGGAATAACGACGCAACGCCCTGCCTATTACCTGCTCACAGAGCAATTGAGTACCAAAGGCCCTTATTCCCAGAATGTGGGTAACAGTATTAGTATCCCAACCCTCAGTCAACATAGAAACCGAGACCACACAACGAATAGATTCACCCAAACGTCCGACTTTGCCAACGGTATTCATCACCTCGCGCAGTAAATCTTGATCACTGATATTTTTTGCTTCGATCTGATTCCCACTGCGTTGAGTTAGTTCACGTCTAAAGCGTTCAATCTCATCTGCCGCGTTCTGGCGAAAATCACTATCTAGAGCATCACCAGATTCCAATTGTTCACTGTCAATTAAGAGAGTACGGGGACGATTTAGTTTTTCTCCATAATCATCAAAGTTACGAAATAATTCCAGCCGGCCAGCATGATAAGTTTCCTGTTGGTCTTCGCCTTGGCGCTGAAAACCTGAAATAAAATCATAGACAAGTTTTGAAGTAGATGTATTATTACAAACCACTATAAAAACCGGAGGAACAGATAGATCCTGCTCTTGCCAAAGTTCAAAGGTTTTAACATAATGACCATATAAAGCATCCAAGGCCGTTTGCAGTTCGGCAGGTAGACTAAGGGGATCTAGGGATGTAGCTTTGCCCCTACCCTTTTTGGGCATTTTAGTGCGGATATGCTCCCATAAGTTTCGAAGTTTTGGCATTTCCTCGCCGGGTACATTATCTGAAATAGGAACCCTAGGAAGCTTAACAATTCCGCATTCAATAGCATCCATCAAAGAAAAATCGCTAACTGTCCAAGGGAAAAGAGTACCTTCGACATAGCCAGAACCTTGCAAGAAAAAAGGAGTAGCAGAGAGATCATAAACCCTTTGTACTCCTAGCTTGAGCTTAACTGTTTCTATGCCTGAAATCCAAAGACGGGCAGCTTCATTATTATCCTTAGCTTGATCTTTATCCTCACCAATGAGATGATCTAAATCTTCATTATTGGGTTTTTCTCGATAGCAGTGATGAGCTTCATCATTGATTACTAAAATATTTTTCATTCCCATCAGTTGAGACATTACCCTTTGAATCATCTGCCCTTGGGTTTCCAATGTCTCAAGTTCTGGTCCTCTTCCTTGAATTAAAGCTCTCCCGGTTCTGGAAATTTCCAGACGCTCGCGCAATTTAAAGGCATGATAATTTGTAATAACAATCTTGGCCTTGCCCAAATCCGCGATCATATCAGCAGGCACTAATTCTCTACTGGCGTAATAACTGTCAGGATCATTAGGCTGTAGTACTCTTAATCTATCTCGGATAGTAATCCCCGGAGTGATGATCAGAAAACCCCTGGTATACCTAGTACTGGCAGGATACCTGAGGGCATTGACAGTTTGCCAGGCAATTAACATCGCCATTACAGTGGTTTTACCTGCTCCAGTTGCCAATTTGAGCGCAATACGGAAAATCTCAGGATTGGCATTTTCGTTGGCAATTTTTAATTGATCCAGTAAATCCTTTTCAGCCTTACCTAGGTTTGGAGCGACTTCTGCTAAAAAGATAGCAGTCTCAATTGCTTCAATCTGACAGAAAAAAGGCCTTATTCCCTGAAAATTGTAATCCCGCCAATGCAAAAGTAGTCTGGCGGTTTCCGGGGTGACTTTCCAATCTTCAACCCTTGAAAGCTCTCGCCATTGCGAAACTTTTGCCCTAATACTATTTATATAAAATGACAAATCATACTGCTGAGATTCAGTAGAGATATTTTCTTGATCGAATATTGACTGACCCTTGAGAACATCTTTTGTTTTTCTGCGTTTTTTAGGCTTTGGAATTGGGGTGACAAATTCAGCAGAACGCCGTTCAAATATTATCTTGTTGGTTGGTTGACCATCAGAATCTAATTCCCAATGTCTCTTAGGATATTGATATGGTGAATTTAGAATTGGCTTGTTAAAAAATTGATCGCTCACAACACAAACAGGTAAGGTGGAAGAATGCCAAAAACTTATAGAGTCAATGTCCTTAATCTTTGATTAGATCAGATATTCTAGGATAGAGCATATCTGAGCTGCTAATAATAGTTTTAGGTTCGATTTTATAGCAAGATTCTAGATGGATCATACCATCGAGACGATAGACAATATGAATATTACTGGCAAATCTGAGAATACCTTCAACTCTAAATTGCTCTGCGTTATTTAAAAAGTTGAGGTTGATGGGCTCAGTTGCTAAGATATGCACCACCTGATCAGCTGGTGGAGGCAAAACATGACTACAATTAACTCGATAAAGTAGAAGAAGAAAGTTACTAATTTGACCCGATTGATTAAAATCTAGTGGAATAAGCCAACCGACTAGTTTGGCTATTTTGCCCTCAAGAGCCTGATTATAATTTTTTTGTTGGAGACGGTTTTGACAAATGGTTTCTCTTTGAGATAATAGCCAATTTGCATCAAGACCAGAAAGCTTAAAGTGACTCTCTATAGTTAATCCTTCAAGAGCATCAGCCCCTTGGGGATCAACTTTGCCATTTTTGAGCAACCATTTGATTCGTCCCAAGATACTCAATTGTTCTAATTGCTCTTGAGAAAGTTGAGCATAGGAATCTGCTAAATTAGTAGGCTCAACTTTTAGGGATTGCCAATTTTCAATTGGAAATTCTCTCTGCTTAAAGTCCATATCTTAAAAATCAAATACAATATTTAAAGCTTTATCTATCATTATTATTAATAATTTTTTTAGGGAAATAGTCCATGAAGCAGCCTCCAACTAGCGATTCAATTCTCTTTAACAGAGTTAATCTCTTTGATGGTAAGAGTGAAAGCTTAATCAAGGATATCAATGTTTTGGTTGAAGGGAATCTGATTAGTAAGATTTCCAGCGATGTAATTGATGCTCCAGGGGCAATGATCATTGATGCTGGCTCACAGCGCGTTATGACTCCAGGTTTTATTGATGCGCATGCCCATCTGATATTACAGCTTGATATGTCACAATGGCTAAGCGCCGATGAAAATTATTGAGCCTATATTTCTACCCAAGCTGCTAAATATTATTTACACAATGGTTTTACCACCATTCGGGATGCTGCAGGTAATACTTTTTCTCTCAAGAAGGCAATTGATCAGGGAATTGTAGAAGGTCCAAGGGTTTATCCTTCTGGTCCGCTGATTTCTCAAACTGCTGGACATGCTGATTTTCGGAGGGATAGTCATCCTTCAGCTCAAATTGTCAGAGAAACTGTTCCTTTTATGAAGTATGGACATTTAGCAATTGCCGATGGTAGAACAGAGGTTCTAGTGGCAGCTAGAGAAGCATTGCGCCGCGGAGCTACGCAGATTAAGATTGCCGTTGGCGGCGGTACAGCTTCTTATTGTGATCCTCTTGATGTTGTGCAATATACAGCAGATGAAATTTCTGCAGCAGTAGAGGCCGCAGCAGACTGGGGAACTTATGTAATGGCTCATGTATATAACTCTAGAGGAATCAGGCGAGCTATTGACAATGGGGTAAAATCAATCGAACATGGCAACCTTGTCGATCAAGAAACTTTACTCTATATGAAAGAAAAAGGGGTATGGCTCTCTCCCCAGGTAAAGGTCTATACTTTTTATCCAGTTGGTTACAAGAGTGAGCAGATGAAAAAGCATGATCTGGCTTTCTCTGGGATAGACCATATGTTCAAAACAGCCAAAGAAATAGGTTTTAATAGAATAGTTTTTGGTACTGATATAGTTACCGATCTACAAAAAGTTAAAGATGCTAATCAAGAGTTTGTTCTTCGCGGGCAATGGTTTACTCCGGTTGAGGTTTTGCGTCAGGCTACATCTATTGGTGCTGAATTATTGGCCCTTTCTGGCAATCGTAATCCCTATCCAGGCAATCTAGGTGTAATTGAAGAAGGAGCCTTGGCAGATCTTTTGCTGATCAATGGCAATCCTTTAGAAAATCTAGCCATCTTAACCGAGCCCCAAAAGAATATTGCTCTGGTTATGAAAGATGGCAAAATCTATAAAAATATCACTTGATTTAATGAATAATATACCTGAGTTTGATCTGCCTAATAATTACACTGATAGCATAGCTCAACAGAATTACCATATAGTTTTTACCCAAGACTAACTAGTCTGGCGGAACATCTTTTAACGTCAATTCGGGATAAGAAGGAGAAAAAAGACAGTACAGTTACAAGTTAAGAGAAGGTTTTTTGGGCTGATGGCAGTAGGCGATTAATCCACA
>CAIPYC010000054.1 GCA_903869185.1 uncultured cyanobacterium
ATGGCAAAACAAAGACTCTAAAATAGACATAGGGGTTTGGTGCTGATTATTGCTTTACTTTATTTTCAGCTTATTGGCCGCCCCTTTTTCTGTTATTCCTTATCCCGAACTGAGGTTATTTACTACTTGCCTGACTCGGAAAGTGATAGAAGAGGGATATATGCTTTTGCTTCTTTTTGTTTAATTTTATTCTAGCGAAGACTTTCTACAACTTGATCTAGACCAACGGAGTGAGAAGCTTTAAATAAAATACGATCACCTGGACGTATATCAGACTTTAAGATGCTGATTAACTCTTGTTTACTGCTGCAATCGATTGCATTGGTCCAGTTTGCACCTTTTAATATGGCTATAGCTTCTGGGTCGCTACTCAAAACATAGAGCTGATCAATATCAAGCCCTTTAACTTTTTGCCCTACTTTATAATGAAAATCCTGCGTATACTCGCCAAGTTCTTTCATAGCTCCTAGCACTGCAATATGGCGAGATCCCTTTGTTTCCTTGAGCAAGTTTAAGGCAGCTAGCATTGACTCTAGACCGGCATTGTAAGTTTCATCGAGCAGTAAAATATCATTTTCTAATTGGTAACGTTGTGAGCGTCCCTGTGGGAGATCCAATGTTATTCCTGGTGTCAATTTGTCCCAATCAATACCCAGAACCTGAGCAACCGCCAAGGCTGCCAGGTAATTTGCTGCGTTATGTCTACCTGGCAAAGGCAAAAGAAAATCTTTTCCATTGATTCTCATAGTTGTATTGTCAATCAACTCCCCCTGAATATCTCCGCCTTCAAGTCCATAAGTGATGGTCTGGCCAGACCAAACCTCTCTAGCTACAGAAATAAGCAGGGGATTATCTTGGTTTAAGATGGCAATACCCGAGCCAGGCTCTAAATACTCCAATAATTCACACTTAGCTCTGGCAATAGCCTCAACAGAACCGAGCCGGCCAATATGGGCTGTTCCAACGTTGGTGATTATCCCAATATCAGGCGAAGCAATCTGGGCAAGAAGAGCAATTTCTCCTTTTGCTCTCATTCCCATTTCAATCACGGCATAATCATCATCGACAGAGATAGTTAGTAGGGTTTTGGGTACTCCAATTTCATTGTTGTAATTGAGCTCGGTTTTACAAACCCGGCCAGATGTTCGACAGGCGGCAGATAAAAGCTCCTTGGTGGTGGTTTTACCGACCGAACCAGTTATCCCCATAACGGGTATTGTCAATTGCGCCCTCCAAATATGAGCAATCTTCTGATAAGTAGCCAAAGTATCTCTCACTAGAAACTGGGCGACTGAAGTAGATGATATTGGCTCTTGTGCAATTACAGCCAAAGCCCCTTGCTCGATAGCTTCTTCTACAAAATGATGTCCATCAAAATTCTCCCCTTTTAAAGCCAAAAATACTTCATTTGTTTTTAAAAACCTTGTATCGGTAGAAAATCCCTCTACTCTGGTCGCAGAATTGACAGAATTTAAATTGACTTGGCAATCAGGTGCGAGAATTTCAACAAGCCGAGCAATGGTGAACATATGTATTAAGTTGATTAGGTTACCTATCCTGGGTATATTGACCAGATCCAAGAGACTGCCTCGCTTTCTGTAATTCGATGCCCAGATAGCCGATATGGGCTGGGCCTATTGCAGGATTGGTTGCTGCAATCTCTCTGATGAGTTTTAGGGGATTAGTACCTTGATAACAAGCCACCAGTTCCCCGCTACCTGGTGTGGTTTGTTTGATCACTATTTTTTGTCCTTCAATTTCAATCAGAAAATTACCTACTGGGTCATCATAGTCAATTTTCCCGACAATTTGTGGGTAGTAAGTAGCTATAACTTTATCTACGTTTTCCCAAGTATCATCATAGATGTGAGCGCTCTGACTGATGGTGATCAATGGACCTAGCTCTAGATTATAATCGGATTTGTTTTTGATTTGCGTCCTAATGTGCTGCTGCAGCGCCCACAATCCCATAGCATTGGCGGGCCATGCCGAGAACATATCATTACTTCTAAATGTTGCAGTCAGAGAAAGTCTTTTGTCTACTACGCGCAGCCAAATATGATTAAGACATGGACTGCCTCCTTTAATGTGATCTTGGACATCCCACAAGGTCATTACAGCAGAGGCGGCATCAATTTCTTTGATCAATTTTTCAATGACTTGCTCAATCTGATCCACCCCAAACCAAGATCTAAGCCTTTGACCATAGGTATATTTAACACCTTCTTGTTTAGGAGCATCTTCAAGGATCTGGGGAATATATTCCTGCAGAAATTCTCTATCTAGTGGCAGATAATTTGGCTCTGGAAAGTAGAAATCTTCCGGTTCATCAGTCACAACGGCTATAAGATCAACCAACTCCTGCCACTTACCATCATAGCCAGTAGGGCGGATTACTCCAGTGTTTTTGATGCGGTGGAGTATCTTAATCCAAGTCTCGGCTATGGTCTTACCTTGAACTCGGTGTCCATAAGTTTCCCCTGGCAAGATAGTGGGCATAGTTTCGGTCTCAGGAAAAACCATGGGCTCACCCCAACTAGATGTAGGTAAATCCTTGAAAACCTTGAGAGATTCTATACAATTCTTGACATTTCTGACAACTTTAACGTTGATAGACTTTCTGAACAAATTTAGGATATCTTGCTCTATTTCAATATCTATATAGCTTTTGATAGAAGAATTGATAAGCCAACATTTCCTTCCAGTATCACTGAGTCCTTCAACAAAACCATGAGCAAAGAAATCTGCTAGAGCTTGACAACTGCCGGAGTTTTCATCCTCTTTGGTTGCTATTAAGATTATTAAATTAGTAACTTGTGGATTACAGAGTAGATTCCTGATGAGGGGACTAATTCCCCTAGTCGGACTATAGAGATTACCAATGACTGCATAATCGGATTTATCTAATTTAGAAGCTATCGATTGCCTGATGGTCCAGCCAGTGATGATAGCCACATTTGCGTTACCACAGATCAATTGATTAGGTTTATACTTTGGTTGAAACATTATCCCGGTGGTCAGAAATTATTTTTCTTTATATCCCCTGTGATATTTTAGCAAGACTATCAAATCAAACTCACTTCATATCTACCAAATATTTTGAGAATTTCAACATATTGGGATAATTCTTGAAGTGCCATTTGAGCCTCATCTTCGGCTTGAGTGACTTCCAAATCGAGAAAAAATATATATTCACCTAAAGATCTCTTGGTGGGCCTTGATTCAATTCGACTTAGGTTCAATCGACGATCAGCTAAAATCTGTAGTGGTTTAACCAATGCTCCTGGTACGTTTTGGGCCACACTAAAAGCTAGCGAGATCCTCTTTCCCTTATGAGAAACTTGCCGCCCCAAGACCCAAAAACGTGTACAGTTGTCGCTATAGTCACCAATTTGATTAGCTAGAATTGGCAAATCGTAGGCTTGGGCCGCTCTGGGCGAGGCAATGGCAGCAGCGGACAATTCTCCCTTGATATGCCCGAGAGCTTCTGTAGTGGAATTAGTGGGAATAATCTCGGCTTGAGGTAAATTTGTTTCAAGCCATTTTTGGCATTGTGCTAAAGCCTGAGGATGTGAATAGACTTTTTGGATTCCTTGCAAAGACAAGCCAGAAGAAAGTAAAAAATGGCATATAGGCAATACCAATTCTTTTTGAATATGAAGTGTATCAAAATCCCAAAGTCCATCGAGAGTTATAGCAACCCCACCAGCTGTGGAGTTTTCTACAGGCACAACAGCCCAGGTTACCCGATCTTTGGCTAGAGCCTCCATCACCTTGGCAATACTGGGATAGGATCTCAATTCCAGGCTGAGATCATTGAGTATCGATTTTCTATAGGCTAGAGCAACGGTTTCTGAATTTGTTCCAACTGGACCAAGGTAGGCAATAGTTGTCATTTTCTTTGGTTAGGCTAGCGTATAGTGAACTTTAGCAGATTTGGACGGGCATAGGGTAAATTTGTCCATTTTAATTGAAATCTATTCTGATTAACTACTGTTGAGATGGCTCCGGTACCCTATCTGGAGGCTCTACTGGTATAACCTGTGTTCCTAGAGGTTCGGATTTGTGTGTTGTTTGAGATTTAGGAGTAAGTGAGGGTAGAGGCGAGAAAGTCTGTACCGGAACTTCAAGCATAGGCGAGGGACTGGGACTGCTTGTTGGTATAGGTGAAGAATGAACGGTTTCTAATGGCTTGGGTGTTGGGCTGCGCGTTGCCTGGAGAGGACGTCGTCGTTTTCTTCGGTATTCTCTAGGGCTTGGAGTAGGTTGTGGAGTAGGGATAATTGAAGAAGTGGGACTAGGGACTATTGGTGAGGGATTTACAACCGGTTGAGCTGGATTGATTCTTGGATACTGGCGCCATTTTATTAAATTAAAACCCAGAACGAATCCACCGATTGAAACTACAATTATTGCCAGCCAAGAAAAACAGCCTAAGCCTTTTTTATAAGTATCTTTTGCTTCAAAAGTGGTTTGGGATTGGTTGTTTTGGCTTTTTGCCCTTTTAGGGGAGTTAGGGGGAATAATTACCTTAGTGAACGCGCGAGTTGTTGTCTGGGTCGGAACTCTTTTGATGGCCGCCAACACCTCCTTGGCAGAAGAAAAGCGATCTTTGGGATGAAACCGGATCACTTTTTCCAATATGGTGACCAATTGAGAGTGCGAATTTTTAAGTGCTTTTCTCCAAAGAAGCTCTCCCGTGTTGTGATCTATGGCAAAATCCTCTGCATTTTGACCAGTCAACATAAATACTGCTGTTAGACCTAAGCTATAGAGATCGCTGGAGTAGACTGGACGGCCAGCAGCTTGTTCAGATGGCATATAGCCAGGAGTTCCCAAGACGATTGAAGATTGTTGATTGCGGCGCAGCTGAGTACTGACTTTTTCCTTAATGATGCCAAAATCAATTAGAACTGGTTTTCCATCAAATTTTCGAATGATAATGTTATCCGGCTTGATATCACGGTGGATGATTTGCTGATTATGAATGTAATCCAAAACTGGCAAAATATCAATCAAAAGGTTCTCAACTTCGCTTTCTGAAAAATTACCATGCTTGTGCCACAGCTCGGTTAAGGTCATCCCATCAATCCATTCTTGTACTAAATAGAAGTCCCCTCCTTCTGAAAAATAAGCATAGAGTTTAGGGATTTGGGCGCAGTTGTTACCTAATTCCTCTAGAATAATTGCTTCTTTTTCAAAACGATCCTTTAGCCAGCCTGTTGATTGAGTCATCTCGGCTGATGGCTTAAGCTGTTTAATCACACATTTTTTCCCAGATGGCAGATATGTATCTATTGCCAAGAATGTCTCACCGAAACCCCCTCTGGCTAAGCTCGATACGATTTGATAGCGATTGTTAAGTAAAGTTTGCGACATGGACTATAAAATGATCTGTAACTAAGTGGGAAAATCTTGCTCATTTGAGAATCTGTTTTTAATCTCATCTTGTAGTCTTTGCTCTCCCGATGCTTTTAAAACCAGTTTCTTTTGGCTATCTAAATCATAGTTAAAACCAATATAACCGGTCAAATTATAAAAAAGTTGGTGTATGTATCGATCCAGCTCGATTTCATCGACGATCTCAACTCGATAGTAATCCTTTATATCCTCTTCAATACCTATTTTTTGCAGCTGATCATGCAACCTCTGCTTATCGTGGCTAAAAAAAACAGCTACAGCTTCAGAATTACTCAAAAATTTGAAGATGATCGAACTTGGAACCCCTCCTATGGTCAAGGTATTGTTCAAAAAAAGAATGCCAAAAATTATCAGCATTACCAATAAGATAGACAGTATTTTGTTTTTAATCTGTAAAATCATTCAGTTCACTTTTGTCTGTTTGCATTTGGGCAAAGAGCTTCCTACAAGCTATCTCTTGGGCCACATCATTTTGTCCATAGGTAAAAATAAAAGGAATCTCTACCGGTAGCTTAGATTTAAACCATTGTGCTACATAGGGACTACCGTAAATAATCACAGCTTGTAATGCTTTTTGCTGTATTAATTTTAAATATATTTCTTTATTTTGATTACCTAATCCTGCACTACCTCTAAAAGGGTTGCCCCTGATAAAAATCTGGAGGATCATCGATCCGCTTAAGGATAAATCGGACTGCTGCATGAGTTTGGGTAAGTAGCCAAATGAGCGAGGAATTAATACTGCAGGACTATTTCGCATCAGATATGGACAATTGAGCAGATCATCAACAACCAAAATATTTTCTCCTGTTTTTGGAATTAGATGACTGGAAAGAGATACCTGCATTGATTTTTCTAAAATAATATTGCACAGATCCCTATAGTCCTTTTTGTATAGAGAACCGGTCAATGATTCGTGTTTTTCTGGTGGTTTTAGTTTACTCTTGGCTTTTGCAATACGCTTTAGGGATTTTGCTATATCTTGAGGGTTTAAACGTCCGCTTTGGATAGCCTTATATATTGCATCTATAGCCAGTACCGGGTCTTCTGGCATTAAGAGCATGTCAACCCCGGCTTCAATTGCCCTAATCGCCAATTCATCAGGAGAGCAAGTATTGGCAATCCCATCCATAATTAGAGCATCGGTAACGATTAAACCCTCATAGCCCAGTTGTTCTCTCAATTGCCCCTTGATAATAGTTCTCGATATAGTTGCTGGGTTAAGGCGATCCCAGGTGGGTATCAGCAGATGCGCAGTCATGATACTGGCTACATTGACAGAAATCGCACTGACAAAGGGGGCCAATTCAACCTTCAATAGGCGATCTAGATCATGCTCAATCATTGGCAATTCTATATGGGAATCGGTGGAAGTATCTCCATGCCCAGGAAAATGCTTGGCTGTAGTCAAAACCGGTAAGGATTGAGCCCCTTCAATAAAAACCCTAGTCAGTTTGCTTACCAGTTCCGGAGTATCAGCAAATGCTCTGATATTGATTACCGGATTTTCCGGATTGTTATTAATATCAACCACTGGAGCCAAGAGCCAGTTGATTCCTATAGCTAAAGCCTCTTTAGCTGTGATCATGCCCATCTGATACGCGTATTCAACAGCTTGGGATTCATCTTTTTTGGCAATTTCTGCAAGGGACATCGGCGGAGGAAACCAGGTTGCCCCATTAAAGCGCTGTCCCACTCCTTCTTCAATATCTGCCGCTATTAAAAGTGGTTGACTACTCCAACTGCGCAGTTGTCTGGTACGCTGGGACACCTCTACCGCATTGCCGCCCAAAAGAATCACACCACCGATATTGATCTGTGATAGCCAGTACCGAAGAGTCGTTTCATCCGATTCCCACTGGGGATATTCCCTCTGATGGTCAAACAGATGCCCAGATGCTCTAACTACAATCATCTGAGCGATTTCTCGAGAAGAAATATCCACTCTTTAAATTTCCTCTTCTGTTGGGAGATTGCTATCTGTTACCTGGTCAATCAGACGAAGAATCTGATCTCCTCGCTCCAGGGAAGTATCTTCAACAAAAACCACCTCAGGAGTTCTTCGCAGACGTACCCGTTGCCCTAACTCCTTACGAACAAAACCAGTAGATGCTTTGAGTCCTTCCATTGTTTCAGCTTTAGCTTGTGGGGTTCCATAGATACTGACAAAAATCTTGGCATGTTGCATATCGCCAGAAAGTTCAACCTCAGTAACGCTGGCCATGCCAGAGCCTACCCTATCATCTTTGATTTCATTGATAAGCATCATACTCACTTCACGTTTGATCAGTGAAGAGACACGAGAAATTCTGCGATCTGTTGCCATTGGTAAAATCCCCTTTGAATCATGCTGTAGGGCATCTAGGTAATTGTTAAGCCTAACATAGCTTTAAGGGTGAAAAACAGAAAGGCAAAACCTCCTATAAGAAGTCCAGCGGTAGCAATTGCCGTTATAGGACTTCTGGAGAACAATGGTTTTAGACTATCGAATGCCGCTATGAATATCCCCAGGATCAAACTAATCATATATCGAGGGTAGCGTGCTACATTTTCAAAAAATTCCTGCATAATTCTCTTGAACAAATAGACAACTAAAAAGCATTCTAGCAGGTGATTAAGCCAGAAAATACTTACAATCATTATTCTATTGATCAATACTTGCAATAATAAAAGAAGTTATCTCGATGTTGTTGACATGAAATTCAGGCTTTTTCTTTTAGTGCTCCCATTTGTTTTGGAAATTTGTTTCTCGAATAAGGCTATGGCCCAGGAATTACCAATCACTGCCCAAGTTAACATTGGAGGACAAATTATAGATCTTGAAGTGGCTAAAACCCCTGAGCAAATGGAAAAGGGATTAATGTTTCGCCGCAATCTACCGAACAACCGAGGTATGCTTTTTATTTTTCAATATTCCATGATTCCCCGTTTTTGGATGAAAAATACTCTCATTCCCTTGGATATGGTTTTTTTACTCAAAAACAAAGTGCAGACAGTTTTGGCCAAGGTACCGCCTTGCACCAATGATCCCTGTAAAACTTACAGTCCTGGATTACTTGTAGACAGAGTGATAGAGATGCCGGCCGGGCGTGCAAAAGATCTGGCAATCAAAAAAGGTGATCTCGTCTATATCCACTTTCTAGAAGCTGCTCAAAAAAAATAACCTAAGCTTTTTATGTCGTATTCGGCAGAAGATTCAAAAATACAAACAAAAGACTCAGATTCAATCTCTGGAGTTGTTGAAAGAATTACTTTTCATTCACAAGAATCTGGTTATACCGTAGCGAGAATCCAAATGCCCAGAGTGCGCGACCTCGTCACTGTAGTGGGAAATTTCCCTAATTTACAAGCTGGACAAACCCTCAGCATCCAAGGGCAGTGGCACAATCACCCCAAGCATGGGCAACAGTTTCAGATGTTGCAATATTCAGAAACCAAGCCCGCTACCTTGACTGCCATAGAAAAATACCTAGGAAGTGGTTTGATCAAGGGGGTTGGTCCGGTCACCGCTAAGCGTATAGTCGGTCATTTTAATCTAGAAACCCTTGATATCATTGAACAGCAGATTGATCGCTTATCTGAGGTTCCAGGCATTGGGCAAAAAAGGGTGAGAATGATTAAGACAGCCTGGTCAGCTCAAAAATCAATCAAGGAGGTAATGCTTTTTTTGCAAGGCCACGGTGTTTCGACTCTTTATGCAGTCAAGATCTTCAAACAATATGGTACTAATTCAATCAATATAGTTTCTGAAAACCCCTATCAACTGGCTATAGATATTTATGGTATAGGCTTTTTAACAGCAGATAGAATAGCACGCAATTTGGGAGTTTCTCCCTGGTCGAAGTATCGCTATAAATCTGGTCTTCTTCATCTGCTGGCAAAGGCTTCTGAAGATGGGCACTGTTTTCTTCCCCAAAAAGAGTTGCTGGAAAAGGCTACAGAATTATTGGCAATAGATGGACAAGAGATTGAAACAGATGTAATCGAAACTGTAATCGAGGAGATGAATCAGGCTAAGGAGCTCATGAGGGAAGTTGATGAAGATGGTCTATTTTTATGCTACTCTCCGGCTTTTTTCAATACCGAAAAACATCTAGCTGCGCTGTTGCTTAGCCGTATTTCCAGAAGAGTTTCGGTAGATATTGATAGGGTGAGAAACTGGATTGAACGCTATAGTCAAAGCAAAAAAATCACACTCTCTAGCGCTCAACAAAAAGCCGTTGAAACTGCTACTAGCTCTGGAATTATGATTCTTACTGGTGGACCTGGTACTGGCAAGACTTTTTGCGTTAGTACTATAGTTGCCCTATGGAAAGCAATGGGCGAAACAATAGGACTAGCCGCTCCAACTGGCCGGGCAGCCCAGAGACTAGCAGAAATGGCCAAGCTAGAGGCTAAAACCGTCCATCGCTTGCTAGAATTCTCACCGGCAACAATGAGTTTTAAAAGAGATCTTCAAAATCCTCTACCCTATTCTGCAATAGTTGTAGATGAAGCTTCCATGCTGGATTTATTTCTGGCCAATGCTCTAATTAAAGCCATTGCTCCTGATGCCAAATTATTGATTGTGGGAGATTGTGATCAATTGCCTTCTGTAGGACCGGGAAATGTGTTGGCAGATCTCATCAGTTCTCAATTAATACCGGTTGTCAGCTTAAGTGAGGTCTTTCGTCAGGCGGCAACTAGTAGTATCATTCAGGCAGCCCATCATATTAATCAAGGATATCTTCCCAAACTGGAGCGGGTTTCTGATTCTCCTAAAACTGATTGCCTTTGGCATAACGGAGGAACCGAACCCCAGCATGGAATACAGACTATTTGTGAACTGATGCAAGGCTTGATTCCTCAATTGGGCTTTAATCCTCATACCGATGTTCAGATATTATCGCCCATGGTACGCGGGGCAGTGGGGACAAAAAATTTCAATCAAGTTCTCCAAAATCTGCTAAATCCTTTGCAATATGGCAAAGCAGAAGTATCTAGAGCTGGGGTAACTTTCAGAGAGGGCGATAGGATCATTCAACTAAAAAATGACTACGATAGGGAGATTTTCAATGGAGATCTAGGTAAAATTCTCAATATCAATCCAGTTGAACAGGAAGTAACCATACTCTTTGATCAAAGAGAGGTTGTCTATGACTACGGCGATCTCAATGAGATAACTCTGGCTTGGTCAATTTCAATTCATAAATCCCAAGGTTCTGAATATCCTGTGGTGATAATGCCAATTTATTTCCAGCATATGATTCTGCTTTCACGTAATTTGCTTTATACAGGTTTAACTAGAGCTAAAAAATTGGCAATCATTGTTGGCTCTAATGCAGCGATACGCACTTCAATCAAGCAGGTCAACCAATGCCAACGCTACACTCGCTTGAGCCAAAGATTAATAAAAATAATATAGTAGAGCAGATTAATGCGCCCGGGGCAAAGCAACCAAGCTGCATCTTTATCTCTCCATAAACTCCCCATTGTTGACCCACCAACCAATATTTCTAAGAGCAAAGTATACACAAATGTTCATAAAAACCTGTTTTTTAATAAATAATCATACAATATCGATATAAGTACTTCAGTTTTCTCAGATCCGCTTTACTAATATATATCTACTGCAATAAACATGCACATAAAAAATACACTATCCATCGTTGCTATTGCCCTCGGTAGCCTCGCTCTTTCTGCTCCGGCTCATGCACTCTCATACAATTTCACCACTTTAAACGACCCCAATGCCGCAAGTGGTACATATGCCCTTGGTGTTAACGATAATGGAGATGTTGTTGGATATTATATCGACAGTAGCAATGATTTCCATGGATTTATATACAACGGCAGTAGCTACTCCACTTTAAACGACCCCAATGGCGCAAATGCTACGGTTGCCAATGATATCAACGATAGTGGAGAGGTTGTCGGATATTATTATTACAACGGTTACTTCAATGGATATACATACAATGGCAGTAGCTTCACCACTTTAAACGACCCCACTGGAATACATGGTACAACTGTCATTGGTATCAACAATAGTGGAGTTGTTGTTGGAGGAACTTATGGCGACATTAATGTCCCTGGACATGGATTTATATACAATGGCAGTAGCTTCACCACTTTAAATGACCCTAATGGCGTAAAGGGTACGGTTGCCAATGGTATCAACAATAGTGGAGTTGTTGTTGGATCTTATGCCGACAGCAGTTCCCATCTCGATGGATTTATATACGATGGCAGTAGTTTCACCACTTTAAACGACCCTAATGGCGCAAATGGTACGGTTGCCAATGATATCAACGATAGTGGAGTTGTTGTTGGATATTATACCGACAGTAGCAACAATGCCCATGGATTTATATACAATGTCAGTAGCTTCACTACTTTAAATGACCCTAATGGCGCAAATGCTACATTTCCCTTTGGTATCAACAATAATGGGGATGTTGTTGGATATTATATCGACAGTAATGGTTCCTACAATGGATTTATCGCTACTCCATCTACCTCAACCAATGTCCCCTTCGAATTCTCCCCGGAACAGGGCTTCATGTTGGGTATACCACTGTTTATTGGACTGAGATATCTCAAGAAGAAAAGAGCTTATTTTTCATGTTCTTTTTAAGCTTGGCAGAAAACTGAATTCCAAAATGCTCAAATAATTCAGAAGATAATTTTAAAGCAAAAAAAACAATCCACTCTAACTGGCGCTTTGCCATTTGCATCTTTCCTATTCACTAGTAATCAAATCAATAACAGTATCCAGTAGAACTACAGCATCGGTTGATCATTTCAAAATGCTCACAGCCGGGAGCAGTCTTTATTCAATCATTATAGTGATGTAAGGTCCGACTTCAGCTATAACTACTCAGGCTTAAAAACAGTGGAAGTTTTTGGCGGAGAGCTAAAAAAGCTGGTAATGTACAGAATATTCCTGATACCTTTAGAGCTGTTGCTGGGTCACAAATTTTTTGTCGCATCCGTGGCTATATTTCCACTTTGAGAAAACAAGGCTTCAATCTCCTTGATGCTTTCATTTCTCTTTTTTCTGGTCACCCGCAATTTCCGATACCCCAGCCTGAGTAGTTACTGTAAATTATTTAATTCAACAACTTTGGTAGCATAAATAAATGAATTTTCCTCCAAATGATCCCGACAATCCACCGATATATCCTTTAAGACCAAAGGAAGATTTTTCCGATATTGCGCCAGAACGCAGAAAATCAGCCCTAAAAGAGGCTAATAAGTTTTTTTTGATCCTCTTGATTAGCGGCTTGATTCTAGGAGGAATTTTGTCATTTGGTCTAGTTAAAATCCTTGACAAGCTGGGATTGACAGAGAAACCAAATCACCCGCCCCATTTTGATTTATACAGAAGAGAACCCAACCCAACCCAACCCAATGCTAAAAAGATTTGAAGAGCTCAATCGAACCATCCGCAATCTCCATACCGTAACAGGTCTGCTCCAATCAATGGGCGCAAATACGGAAAGTGTCTTTGATATTGAGGATAATTATCGTGGCAGTGAGCAGATAAAAGCTTGTCTAGAAAGAGTAAGGGCTATACCTGAAGCGCTTGAACTGATGGAGTCTCGCTATCTGGGCCCTGGAATTGACCTGGATCAGTTATCTAAATTACCAAAGGGTACATTGGGCTATAATTATGCCACCATCATGAAGACATTGAACTTTGATCCAGATTTTTATCGTATTAGGGAGATCAGCTCTGATGAAGACTGGTTGACAATGCGTATGCGCAAAACCCACGATATCATTCATGTGATCTCAGGTTTTGGTCCTTCTGGCGGGGAATTAGGCGTACTGTCAATTCAGGCAGTCCAAATTGGCTATCCAGTGTCTATATTTCTCCAGACTGCTAGTCTGGCTATGGCTCTTAAATTCAGACCAGAAATACTACCAGGGATCACCTCACAAATAGCTAGGGGAATGAGCATGGGACTGCAAATCAAACCATTGATAACTCAGCGCTGGGAAGAAGGCTGGGATAAACCGGTCAAACAATGGCGCCAAGAGCTCAACCTGACCAATCCGGTGATTGATGAGCCTTATAGTATGAAAAACCGCTTAAGCCAATTAGATCTAGATTGGTAATTTTGATTTACTGGTAAAAGTTAAACCCGAAAAATGAAAATGATCAAAAAATATAGAGCTTCCTTTATTGTCGGTATCTTTACCAGTATTTTGTGCTCATTGCCAGTAAGGTCGGCCGAAAGAATTATTTTTACTTTTGGTTTACTTAAGCTTTCTGTCCCTGTTTCCTCTCTGGAGAATTATGCTAAAGATGGCACCATTGATCCAGATTTGAATCCTTACCTGAAAGACTTTAGCACAAAGGACAAGGAGGAATTTAGAACTCTATTAACCACCCAATTGCCACTTAATCCTGTAATGACCTCACGTTTTCTCAATAGTGATATTGGAGAAGAAATACTGGTGAACTTGGGAAAGGCGGTAACAATAGAAGGAGGAATCAACGGAAAATATGCTCTCAGAGGGGCAATAGTGCAATCAGCCTTTGACAAAGGAGGATTTACTCTATTGGGGTTTTTGCAGAAATTCCCTACTAATATAGAATTTTCCGGAGAATATCTTTTAGGACTGTATCAACAAAAATCTTTCATAGATCGCGCATCTCAAATGCTATCAGAAAAATTCATTGAATTTTCTGCCCTCGAAGCCAAATCAGATCTGCCGCAGGTTGATTTTTCTAAATTAAAAGATCTCAGGCAATTGGGAAAATATAGTTACAGCAAAGAGATTTGGCAACTAAATGATACCAAGCGTAATCGCCAGTTCTACGTATTGGTTTTCAAGCCGAAAGATAGTCCTGAGGTAAAAACTCCAGTTGTGGTGATTTCTCATGGATTGAGCTCTAAACCTGAAGATTTTTCGGATATTGCTGAACATCTGGCAAGTTATGGGTATGTGGTGGCACTTCCTCAGCATCCTGGAAGCGATGATAAATATTTAGAGGACATGCTCTCTGGGTATCATCGTAATGTTTTTGATTTCAATGAATTTGTCAATCGGCCTTTGGATATCAGTTATGTCATCGATGAGCTTGAACGCAGAAATCAAAAGGAGTTTGGAGGCAAACTCAATTTAAGCCAAGTTGGAGCAATTGGCCATTCTTTTGGCGGCTATACAGTACTGGCATTGGCAGGAGCTACAATTGATTTTAACAAGTTGGCTAAAGACTGCGGTAAGCCCTATACTATACTAAATGCAGCTCTTCTTTTAGAATGCAGGGCCTTAGATTTGCCTCACCAAGAGTATCATTTACAAGACAAACGCATTGCTTCAGTTATAGGACTAAATCCAGTCAATCGCAGTCTATTTGGACCTACTGGACTAGCCAATGTCACTATTCCAGTGTTGTTAGTTTCAGGTAGTCACGATCGCATCACTCCTGCTGTATTTGAACAAGGAGCTTCCTTTCTCTGGTTAGGCTCAAGCAAAAAGTACTGGATGATGGAACAAGGCGGAACTCATGTTGATTTTTCTAAACTCGATTCTGGCATCACTTCTTCAATTGAAGAGATAGGAATTTTGGAGGTTCCTGATTCTGCTTCTATAGATAAAGAGTTTAATGCTTTTGCTTTGGCTTTTAATGAGGTCTATACTTCGGGAAATAATAAATATTTACCCTATCTTCAATCTTCCTACGGTTTTTATATAAGTAAAAAAAAGGGACCTGAGTTTCGAATTTTAAGCGAAAAATCCCAAGATAAAATAATAGAAGCAATCTTAAAATTTAGAACAGATAACAATATGAATCTCCAATGGAAGATGATGGATTGAAATACATACTACAATAAAGACTGGAACCCATTATTAAGGAAATAAGTATGAACATGACACTTCAAGATGCCGCCGACGCTTTTTACGAAGCTGGTAACAAGATGTTCTCAGGAGATCTCACAGCCTTCGAAGCGATTTGGTCTGACTCCGACGATATTAGCCATTTAGGACCTACTGGAAATATCTCTATAGGGCGAGCGGCAGTGATGGATGAGTTCGCCAAAGAAGCGGGCATGAGATTCGAGGGCACCCTTCGAGCCGATGATCGCCGATATATTGAAACCGCCGATATGGGTTATATGGTTTGCGTAGAAAAGACCAGGGGTATGACCGAAGCCGGACAGGCGATCACGATCGACATTCGCGCCACCACGATCTTCCGCAAGGAGTCTGGCCAGTGGCGTGTGGTGCATCATCACACAGATCGTTTTTGATCTCTTTGAACTGAGATACAATGAGCCCAGTAAGATAAAGCCGAGATTAAAACAGCTTGAATCCATCTTCTCTATATATTTTAGTAAATCACGGCAGCAGAGAGAGCAGTGCGCTCAAAGGACTCGATAGGCTTATTGAGCAGATCAACAACAAACTCTATACTCAAGGCTTTCTTATTGATCATGTAAGTTTGGAATTTTCTGAGGTTCCTCTAGCTCAAGCAATAGAACAGATAGTCCTGAAAAAATCAGACCACTTGCTGAGGAGAGTCAACATTCTTCCTTTATTTTTAAGCTCAGGTGTACATCTTCAGCAAGATATTCCGGCTGAATTAGCCAAAGCAAAGGTTAGATTGAGCAAAAAAGTCACCATAGAACTTTTGCCGCACCTAGGAAGTTTCTCTGCTATGCCTAAATTACTAGAGCAGATTTTTGTTGAAAATTCATCAAATCTTGCCAAGCGGATTTTGCTAGTTCATGGTAGCCGTCTTTCATCAGCAAACCTAGAGTCCTTGGCTTTGGCAAAACAATTGCAATCTGGTGTGGCTTTTTGGTCAATTGAACCAAGCTTGGACAATATTATTGAGCGTTTGATAGCCGAGAATATATCCTCAATAGCAATCTTGCCCTACTTTCTCTTTGATGGAGGGATCACTGCCTCTGTGCAAACAAAGGTAAAAGAATTTGCTCTCAAGTATCAAGATGTGGATTTCCAGTTGACACCAACCTTGGGACATAATAGTCAACTCTCTTCACTGATAGCTCAAGCAATCAAAACAAATGAACAAAATTCCCAATACCTTCGCTAAAGTCTATCTTGTAGGTGCTGGGCCGGGAGATCCAGGCTTAATGACTCTCAAAGGAAAGCAGATTCTTGAGGTGGCTGATGTGGTCATCTATGATGCTTTAGTAGGTGCTGAGATATTGGCTATGATCAATGACCAGGCAGAGCGAATCAGTGCTGGCAAAAGAAGAGGACATCATTGTCTTTCTCAGTCCGAAATTACAGCCTTACTTATTAAAAAAGCGCAGGAAAAAAAAGTAATCGTTCGACTCAAAGGAGGCGATCCCTTTGTTTTTGGTCGCGGTGGAGAGGAAATGGTCGATTTGATAAAGGCTGGGATTGCTACAGAGGTAGTGCCAGGAATAACCTCAGGCATTGCAGCCCCTGCTTACAGCGGGATACCACTTACTCATCGAGATTATTCATCTTCTGTAACTTTTGTAACCGGGCACCAATCGGCAGGGGATTACCGTAGTCAAATTAATTGGAAAGCAATTGCCCAAGGTAGCCAAACGATAGTTATCTACATGGGTATTCACAATCTTGCCAGTATCTTAAGGGAATTGACAAATGCTGGACTTCCACCAGATACTCCTATTGCTTTGATTCGTTGGGCTACTTTACCCCATCAGGAAAAATTGATAGGAACCTTCTCTAGCATATTAGGACAAATGCAAGAAAAAAAATTCAAAGCCCCTGCAATTGTAGTAATTGGTAAAACAATAAATTTACACTCTATCTTGGCAGGTCACAAGGACTGATAACATTAAATTAGGAAAAAAGTTGAAACCAATTTGATGTTTGAATCGATTAGAAAGATTTGGCGCTCTATAAAACGCTTTTTTCGACGGCTATTTGCTCCTGATGCGCGCATTGACAGGCCTCGGGGCCAAGTTGTCCAACCTTTGACGAATATAGAGTATGAGTTTCTTTTCAATCAGCTCCTCGAGGGAGTCTCAAGAGGCTGGCACCAGGGTAGGGTTCTTAAATTCTTTGATCAACTAGAAGATAGAAGCAAGCAAAGAGACTGGATCGCTTGGCTCGAAGGTTTTGGACAAAAGGCCATAGAATCAAATGCTCCCAATCATCAACTAGCTTCAAGAATGATGAGACTTGGCGAAATTGCTCAATCTGTTCCCACCATCAGCAGGATAGGGGATTTATGTGCCAGTATCGGCAGAGAGATTTTTAGTCGCGATTCTCAAGGTGAAATCTGGGAATATCAAGGAAATGATACAGAATCTTTCTTGCCTACCTTAACTGAGGAAGAAGATCAATCGGAATATGAAGCCCAAGCTATGACGATGGCTCAGCTATACGAAATTTTGCAGCAAAATCCGGAATTAATGCAACAGATGTCTGAACAATTTGGAGTAGATATTTCAGATCCCGATCAAATAGTCGACATACTGACCATGCATCAAGAAGAAGAAGCACATAAACTAGCTGGAATCAGTCCATATCAATTGCCTGAAGACGAACTGGAAGAAGCTATAGCTCGCTGGGATCAAGAACTAGCAGAGACTCCCAAAATTGCCTGGCTTTGGTATAATCGTGGTACAGCCCTGGCCAATCTAAGCCGCTATGATGAGGCTCTAGCCAGTTATGACCGGGCAATCAGTTTAGATCCAACTAATCATGAAATCTGGAATGTACTAGCAAAAGTATATTACAACACCAATAGAATACAAGAGTCCTTGGATTGTTGGAATAGAGTTGTTGAGCTCAAGCCTGATGAATATCAGAGCTGGTGTGATCGCGGAATTGTTTTGGAATTACTTTCTCGTCCAGCTGAGGCTATGTCCAGCTATAAAAAGGCTATCGAGTTTAAACCCAATTTGGCTTACGCGCTCTCTAGACTTGAGGCTTTGCAGGCAAAACCGGAAAACTTAAATTAATATAAAAAACCTATGAAAAAATTAATTGAAGGATTGCGAAAATTTCAAACCGGCTATGTTGAAAGTCATAAAGAACTCTTTGAAGAGCTTAGCCATGGACAACATCCTCGCATTCTTTTTATTACCTGTTCTGATTCACGCATTGACCCCAATTTGATCACTCAGGTTGAAATAGGAGAGCTTTTTGTAATCCGCAATGCCGGTAATATTGTGCCTCCTTATGGGGCAGCCAATGGTGGAGAAGGGGCTGCAATTGAATATGCTATTGAAGCTTTAAATATTCAAGAAATAATTGTTTGTGGTCATTCACATTGCGGGGCAATGAAGGGTCTACTCAAAGTCAGTGAATTGGAAGAGAAAATGCCCCTGGTACATCAATGGCTTAAACATGCCGAACCCACCCGCCGATTGATCCGGGAAAATTATAAAGGTATTGAAGGAGAGGAATTACTCGATATTACCAGCGCCGAAAATGTTCTGGCCCAGCTCAGTAACCTTCAGACTTATCCTTCTGTTCGCTCTCGTTTACATCAAGGGCGTCTTGCCATCCACGGCTGGTTATATGAGATCGAGAATGGAACCGTTGTTGCCTACGATCCATCCTCACACCAGTTCATTCCACCCCAGAGCGTTCTACAACATATCGAACAGGACTACAATTTTCATCCAAGTTGTCCCTTACAGAAGAAATACAATTTTATGGTTCATGAACCAACTTCCAATGGTAAGGGTTATGCCCATCTGACAGACGAACAGACAGATAGAATTTATAGAGGAAGCTATTAGATCCTAACTCAAGATGCCAGAGCCACTTCTACTATTTGCTGGAGCTCACCACTTTGGTAAAGTTCAATCAAAAGATCTGAACCACCCACAAATTCACCGTTGATATATATTTGGGGTATGGTTGGCCAACTAGAATACTCTTTTATTGCCTGACGTATTTCACCATCAGCGAGAATATCGAAGGTTTCAAATGGTACGCCTAAAACATTCAAAATTTGTACAACATTGTTAGAAAATCCACATTGTGGCATCAATTTGTTGCCCTTCATAAAAACAAATATTTTATTTTCTTTGATCAGACTCTCAATTTTTGCTTTACTTTCCGGTGTCATAAAACCTCCTAAATACTATTTGATTGATTTGCTTTTTTCCAAGCTTCCTGAGTGTAGGTTTTGAGTGCTAGGGCATGGATCGCTTCTGTAGACAAATGCTCTTGAAGAGCGCTATAGACAAGCTGATGTTGCTTAATTTTAGTTTGTCCATTAAAAAGATCAGAAATTACAACTGCTTCTAGGTGATCCCCGCCTCCGGTAAGATCCTTGACAAAGACAAGGGCATCTGGAATCTTCACCTGAATCAATGTTTCCACTTGTTTGAGGGCAACCACGACAAGACTCCCATGATTATAGTATTGATAATTACTCCTAACATTCTCGCACTTTTGAGCTATTTTGGTGTAGGTGTAGGCGCAGTGGTCCCATTTTTAGGAGCAAAGGGTATATCTACAAAGCCTAGTTCATAAAGCTGTTGATAAGATTTTCTACCTAGCTCACTGCTGGGGTTCTGGGAGAGAATCACTTGAATCAAAAGAGGAACCGAAAGCTCGGATTTACCTTGGGCTCTGTGTACCAAAGCCAATTGATATGTTGTTGTGTCTCTGAGCTCACCGGTTTTAAGAGCCTGAGATCGCTGGGATTCAGTAACCTTGGTATCGATCCCCGAAAAACTATTTGCTAGCTGAAGATGAAAACTAGAAAGCTGGTTGTAGGTCTTGCGGGCCTGCTGTAACTTGACAACTGCCAAATCGTAGTTATTTTTATTAATTGCATCTTGGGCTTCATTGACTAACTTCTGGGCGCCCTCAAGAGAAAGTAAGCTATCAGATTGATTTAGTGGACGATTGCCTTCACCGGAATCTTCCGCAGAATCGTTGACAGGTTTGACCGGTGAGGTTGATTTATCTACTGATTTAGATTGAGCTAAAACAGGAGATCCTATACCAATTGCCAAGTAAAATAATATTAAAAGTGTTTTGAACCACATTTGAGGACGGACATTGGTCTCTACCATAGAAAAACAAAACTTCGCCATAATTTTTTAACAATATCATAGGAGCGAGGTACATTTTCCTATCTGCTGCCTAACAAGCTCGGCTAATTTCGCCGCCGCTCCTGAATCTCCCCGGATCTTTTCGAGTTTGGCTCGCATTTGCTCCAATTTAACTGGATTTTGCATATAGTGAAAGATTTCTTGGGCTATACCTTCTGGCTCAACAGTACCTATTTTTTCAGGAACTATCTCTTCTTTTGCCCAAATATTGGGCCAGGAATAGAGTCGATTCTGTTTTAGAAACCAAGAATTCATGGCACTGGCAAAGAATGTACCTAATATGGGCAATCTGCTTAGTATGCCCGGGATCCCCTCCCATGTCCGCATAATATCAATCTGCTGAGTTGGCAGGATAACCCACATAGGTATACCTAGAGCCGCCAGTTCGGCGGTATTGGCTCCTACGGTTGTAATCACCAGGCTACAGTCGAGGAGCTTGCTATGGGCGGGAAATTCATCGTATAGCTCTATTTTGAGTCCATCTGCTGTCTCTAGATATGGTGTATCAGCAGGTACTAAATTCGCGCCTACCCAACCAATTCTCTCAATCAACGGGTTGGTTTGAGAATTGGCGTAAAGTGCCAACATATTCAAATCAACAGTTGGAGCTAGGGGAATCATGAATTCCGTTTGGGGTTCAAGATTATGGAGAGCTTGGGCAATTGCTATACTAAAGGGTACACCAATAGATAATTTGTGCCCCTTAGAGCCGACCATTAAGCCCACTCGTTTAGAATTTGCCTTATAGAGACAAGAGTCTTGAGTCTCAACATCTAGCATCAGATCGCCTACTGTGTTGATTTTATGGCGTTGTTTGGAAGAAACCCTTTCTCTAATTGAGCTGTTTCTAACTGCAAAACAATCTAAAAAATCAGTCCATCTAGCCTCACATTCTCCGTAGGTTAGGTTGCGATAACCAAGGCGCTTGCTAATGAGCAAAGTATATAATTGATCTCCTCCCAAAAAGATCACCACCCCTTGCTTATACCAGTCCCAGTTTTCGGCAGTTTTACCCCAGAGCAGAAAATCAAAAAAATATTCACTAGTCTGTATTCGATCAACTTCGCTATAGCCTAAAAGAACTTTTTTCTCTAACCCACTGGCATGCGGACAAGGTGAAAGCATTACAGAAATCCGTACCATTTTACCCAAAAGGGATCTTAGCTCTCTAACTACAGGACGAACCCAAGTAGATACCTCACCTGGTCCGTTGGTCAAGATCAGCAGATCAACTCGTTCGTTGAGGTCGATAGATTCCTGTGGGTTGATGCTCATAGTCTATATCTACAACAAAATCAGTATTATCACAATCTTCAATCAACTCAGTCAAGTAAAGTTCTGGATGTAAAGCTTTCCAGAAATAAACCACAAAATCTTCAATTTCAGCTTCGCTCATTCCTATTGCTTGTTTTTTTTCAGCATCTTGGCGCCATTGCAAACTGTAATGATAGTCTTGAGAGTTAAGTACAATTAAGCTGCTTAATTTTTCCCATAGTGGCAGATAATCCCTCAGTCGCTCATTGCAATCTTGGGCAAAGGCATAGTCTTGTTCATCTTTAATCAAATCTGGTAAAAAATCCAGTTTACTAAAATCAATTGGACGATAACCCACAAACCAACCTTCAAATAAAAGAATATCTATATGGCTTGCTATTTCCGGTTTACTCTTGCGATCTCCTCTACCTTGCTCAAGAGACTTGTCAAAACGCCATAGAGCAATATTCTTTTGACCTGAGAGAACTTGTCTAAATAGCTCTAAACCCAAACCTATATCATGGGTTCCAGGCGGACCTCGCCAAACCAGTCGGGGATCTTCTTTTTGCATCAGGCGCCTTTGCTCATAGCTCTTATAGAGATCATCGAGCGAGAAGGCGACTGCCTTGAGTCCAAGTTCTGCAAACATCTCCACAAAGAGACCACTGACGGTTGTCTTGCCTATTCCGATTGGCCCATTGATTCCCACAATAATGGGAAGTTCAAGTTTCTTTTGAGCTATTTCCAGGATCAAAGGTTGCCAAAATTCTCGCTGACTTGTCATGGCTAGTGAATCGTTGAATCATTTGCTCTCGTTTTGCACTTGCGTATTTTTCTTGGAAAAACCCCAGGCAAAAATAAGCACAATAGCCGAAACCATTAACCATTCTGGCGGTACCAGAGGCGAGTTAAAAACCTTGAGAAACAATCTAACTCCTACCAAAGCGACCGTAACAAAACCGGCATCTTCCAGGTGGGTGTATATTTGGAGCCAACTAATGAACAATTCAGCTAAAAAACGTAGGGTAATAACACCTACTGTCCCGCCTACTAGAATCAGCCAGGTTTCATCGGCTACTGCAATCGAGGTTGTCACACTATCTAAAGAAAAAGCAAGATCTGTCAAGGCAATCAAAGGGATAGTCTGCCAGAATGATTTGTTACCTAGAGTATGATTATGGCTCTTTTCATCTTCTTTGGAAGTGAAATAGTTAAAAACCAACCAGAGAAGATATGCTGCCCCTAAAAGCTCAAATTGCCAGAACTGAACTACCCACGTTGCCGTCAGAATCAATATTATCCGAAAAATATAGGCAAGAACAAGCCCAACATTGAGCGCTCTGCGCTGTTCCTTGAGTCCAGGTATACCCTGGGCTATAGCGGCAAGGGCAACAGCATTGTCAGCAGAAAGCACTGCCTCTAGAGCTATTAGAACTAACAACACCAAAAAGGTCTCAGGATTAAAATTGATAGAAATGTTTGTAAGTTCGTTAAGCATTAAATTGGGGAGTTACCGTGATATCTAGGTATATATATTTTAATTTTGGCATTTTATTGTTTACTTACTGCCTGATTTAGCTCTTGGATTTTTCTTGGAAAAACCCCAAGCAAAAATAAGCACAACAGCCAAAACCATTAACCATTCTGGCAGTACCAGAGGCGAATTACAAACCTTTAGCAACAATCTAACACCTACTAAGGCGACTGTAACAAAACCGGCATCTTCTAGATGGGTGTATTCTTGGAGCCAACCAATGAACAATTCAGCTAAAAAACGTAGGGTAATAACACCTATTGTACCGCCTACTAGAATCAGCCAGGTTTCATCGGCTATTGCAATGGCAGTTGTCACACTATCTAAAGAAAAAGCGAGATCTGTTAAGGCAATTAAAGGGATAGTCTGCCAGAATGATTTGTTACCTAGACTATGATGATTATGGTTCTTTTTATTTTTTTTGGAAGTGAAATATTTAAAAACTAACCAGAGAAGATATAGTGCTCCTAAAAGCTGAAATTGCCAGAATCGAGCCACCCAGGTTGCTGTCAGAATCAATATTATCCGAAGAATATAGGCAAGAACAAAGCCAAAATTGAGCGCTCTGCGCTGTTCCTTGAGTCTAGGTAAGCCCCTAGCTATAGCGGCAAGGGCAACAGCATTGTCAGCAGAAAGCACTGCCTCCAAGGCTATTAGAACTAACAACATGAAAAAGGTCTCTGGATTAAAATTGATAGAAATGTTTGTAAGCTTGTTAAGCATCAAATTGGAGGGGTTACCATGATATATACATTATATGTAGTTTTATATGTAGTTATATGTAGTTATGTTTTGGCGTTTTATTGTTTACTTACTGCTTGATTTAGTGCTTGGCTGGGATCGCGTGCCAAATCAGCTTTTAAAAAAGCAGCAGTTTCGGGAATCGACATACGAAAGTCAGCCGAATGTTCGATCTTAACGGTTAGTTCCTTAGCACGACAATCAAAAAGATGTCCTCCCCCTTGGCGATCATCGGTTAGAAAGTGCAGGTGATAACCCGCAAAATTGACTGATTTAGCATATTCTGGAGTCCAAAACCCTACTAAGGTTCCTTTAACATTATGAAATTCAAATTCGGCTTGTTTTTCTAAGGTTTCAACAAGAGTTTCATTACCTTGGGCCTTGCGAGCAGCACGCCATTTTATATAGTCAAAAGTCCCGTCAATTTGAAAGGCAAAGAACAGGTTTTCAGTATTGCGATGTTGATCCAAGTGACTGGTCAAGTCATTCAATGAAGAGATGGGCGGAAGTTTAACTATTTGTTCGGGTTTAAAGTTAGTTACTACAGCAAAGGGAACCTGCGCCGTTTGGGCCGCGATCGTAACTGTTCCATCGCCTCGGGCCTGATAAAACTTTCCATCGAGAGCAACCATCTCACCATCTAAATCTTCAAAAGTCCCTATACCAAAATCGCCGTGTTTCATGAGCTCAGCTACCGAGATGGCTCCGCTAAAAATCCCCTCGACTAGAGCGCCCGAGGTAGAAATCTGAAAAATGGTATTATGATCTAGATCGAGTCCCTCGGCGAGAGCAGTCATAACGATGTGATCGATGGTATCGCCGGTGGTCGTACTTTTTTTCTCAATTTCATCCCACAATGACTGGGAAATATTACAGTTAAGTATTACCATATTATATTTCTATGTTTTCTTTCAAATGCAGTAAAATCTGGTTGAGGGATTTTGTTTCGTTAATAATCTCCCAAGCAACCATTATAGTTTGCAGTCCACCCTAAACTATGAACTTAAATGATTAAAAAAATAATTCGCACAATCGCAATGCGTTCCGGCAAATTCAGCAACCTCTATAAAAAAACGTGTCAGCCACGAGGAGATGAATATGCCGAATTTTTGCGTCTTCATGGCACTTTTTATTCTATTGGCAAAAATTGTAGTATACTGACTTCAACTATTTTTACCGATCCTAGCTATGTTCGCATCGGCAACAATGTTCATTTTTCAAGCTGTACTATTATTGGGCATGACGGCTCAATTGCCATGTTAAATCAGGCCTATAATACCAATCTAGATTCAGTAGGAAAAATTGACATTCTAGATAATGTATTTATCGGTTATAACGCAATAATATTGCCTAATGTAACCATTGGACCCAATAGTATTGTAGGAGCCGGCGCAGTAGTAACAAAGGATGTAAAAGAAGGTGAAATTGTTGGAGGAGTTCCAGCTCGTTGTATCGGATATGTAGAAAATTTAGTTAGTAAATTACAATCGGAAACAGAGAGACTACCTTGGTATCATTTAATTCAAAAAAGAGAAGGATCTTATGATGCAGAAATGGAACCCCTTCTCAATGAATTAAGATTAGCCTATTTTTATAAAGATAGTGAAAGTGAACCAATAAATTAATCTTCAGAAGATACATCGTCATAAAACGCCATATCCCTAAGCTTATCTAGACCTACTCTGGCACAAAACTCACCAAAGCTCTCACCTTTTTTCTTTTCCTTTTTAAACAACATCAGCAATGGTCTAAGTTCTTTTTCTAGATCCTGCTCAGGGCATTTTTCAAGATAGGGCTGGGCTAAGGCCGTCTGATTAGGATTACCGCCCAACCAGACCTGATAGGCATTGGGGGCGCTACCTACCAAGCCCAACTCTGCCATATAGGGTCTGGCACAGCCATTGGGGCAACCGGTCATACGTACAACAAAATGTTCCTTGGCTAAACCGACTTGAGCCAAGAGATTTTCAATACGCTCGAGGATAGAAGGAAGAATGCGTTCAGATTCAGTAATAGCTAATTCACAAGTCGGCAAGGCAGGACAGGCCATTGAATAGCGGAGCATTGGCGAAATATCTTTTGGATTGGTTATCACACCATGCCCATTAAAAATCTGTTCAATCTCCTGTTTATCTGCTGGAGCAATTTCATAAAGAATGAGATTGTGATTGGCACTCAGGCGCATCTCCGGTTGATATTTCTCGACAATCTTGGCAAGAGCGGATTTTAAGCGAAAATCGCCTTCATCCTTGATCCGACCATTGACTATGGAAAGCCCAAAGAATAGTTTGCCATCTCCCTGTTCATGCCAACCAAGATAATCTTGATACTTCCATTTGGCTATTTCACGGAAAGGCTCGAGAGGTTTACCAAAATAGCTCTCAACCTGCTTGATAAATTTCTCAACTCCCCAGTCATGAATAAGATATTTCAAGCGGGCATGACGACGATTAAAGCGATCCCCATAATCTATCTGGGTAGATACAACTGCTTTGACAATCTCATAGACGTCTTCTTTGGCAACATAGCCGATATGATCAGCCATTCTGGCAAAGGTTTCCTCTTTACCATGAGTACGTCCCAGTCCACCGCCAGCCAAGATATTAAACCCCTCTAGCTCTCCATCTTTATTGGTGATTACCACCAAAGATAAATCATGCGTATAGATATCAATTGAGTTATCTCCCGGGACAGTTACCGAGCATTTAAACTTGCGTGGCATAAAGTGCTCACCGTAGATTGGCTCGAGAGAATTATGGGCTCCCTTGAGTCTGGCAGCTTTAACTTCGGGAGCTTCCTGGGCGGAGATCGCCTTCTCACCGTCTAGCCATATTTCGTAATAGGCACCAGATTGGGGAGTTAGTAAATCGGCTATGTTGGTAGCATATTCCCAGGCGTAGAGATATTCCGGTTTTGTTTTGTAGGGAGCTGGAGGTGCCATAACATTGCGGTTGACATCGCCACAGGCCGAGAGAGTCGATCCCATATTGACGATGATTTCCTTGAACACTTTTTTGAGGTTCTTTTTGAGAACACCATGGATCTGGAAGCCTTGGCGAGTGGTTGCCCTCAAGGTATGGTTACCATATTCATCGCTGAGGCGGTTGAGTGTTAGATATAATTTGGCTGGAATATAACCGCCAGGACTGCGGGTGCGTAACATGAACTGATAGTCTTTCTGGTGACCTTTGATGCGGTTATCTCGATTGTCCTGCTGATAGGAACCATGAAATTTGAGAATCTGGATCCCATCTTTACTAAAGTGAGTAGTATCTTGTTGGAGTTCTGTGGCGACCGGCTCACGCAAAAAGTTACTACGCTCTTTGATGCCTTCTACAGCGGAGTGTTTACGAGTTGTCTCTACCATTGTCAATGTCCTTGAAGACTTTTTTTAAAATATTTAAATAAATGCAGGCTTGTCTTTAATTTTAGCGCCAAAGCCCAATTAAGATAATTTTATTTAATTTTTGTTCTTGTTTGTCAAAAAAGTTGCGGTACTTTCTCCCATTATCTCAGAGCGGATTTTGGAGAGGATCTTGGGTTTGATTTTTTCCAGTTCGCCTTTGAGAATATTTTTGCTGATTTTGGGATCACCTGCCCTGGAAGTTTGGGCATGATTGTACCAGTTTTTGATACTCATACATTGCCGCGAAGAAAGAGAAAAGCTCATGACCTGCCTACATTTATCAGGATGTTCCCTTGCAAAAAACAAAATCCAATATCTACAATTATCAGACATGGTGCGGGCAAATTGCTGACCTGAGGGGCTTTTGAGATCTAGATAACAATTGAGCCAACGAGGTCCATGCTGAGGATGACTCAAAACGGTTATCCAGAGCAACATCGGATGGGGCCTGTTCAAATAAATAAACTGATTGTATCTCATGCTCGAGAGACGAATGAGGATATCTTTTTGGTCTAACATAGCCCATAAAGCAAGAATATCCCCATTCTTTGCGCGTAAGATTCCAGGAAAAACTATTTTCTCAATTGGTTTGTTGGCCGGCCATTGAGCATTGAGTCCGACATCATGGAGAGATGAATCTATATCTTCAGGATCATTAATAATAGTGTTACCTGGATTAAGACCGATTAGATCTAGGTTCGATTGTCTTTCAATGTTTTCAAAAACTTGAATGAGCTCGCCAATTTGCTGTGGACGATTTTTGGGAAATTTCTCCAGACATTTTAAAATCAGTAAATTGAGCTGCGGGGGAATATTAAAACTCAAGGCAATGGGTTGAGGCTTACTTTTGCGATGTGCTTCATACCAAGCTCCAAAGGAAGATCCTTCGGGTCGCAGTGGTAGTGTCCCAGTCAACATTTGATACATCACCACTCCTAAGCTATAGATATCAGAGCGGTTATCCAATTCCTGCCCCTCCATTTGCTCTGGGGAACAGTAGGACAATGTACCCATAAAAGACTGGGTCTGCGATTCATTCAGGTGCATTAACTTGGCTATACCAAAATCCAGAATTTTAACTAGATCTCCCATGCCCGAATCTTGCACTACTAAAATATTACTCGGCTTGATATCCCTGTGTACTATAGACGAGATCTCGCCTTGAAATGTGATGCCCTTGTGTGCTGATTCCAGTCCATAGCAGATCTGCTTGGCTAAATACAGAAAACGAACTAGTTCAATAGGATGCACTTTGATGATTTGATTGAGACTCTCTCCTGAGAGAAATTCCATCACATAATATGGAATTCCCTTTTCGTCAATGCCATAATCTTTAACTTTGACAATATGAATGCTTTTTTCTCCCAGAAGAGCCGAGATGGTGGCCTCTCTTTCAAAACGTTCTTTCATTTTTGTGCTCAAAAGAGTCTGTGAAAGAAACTTAACAGCCACAGTCACCCCTCCAAGGAGTTTATCTTCTGCCTTGTAAACCTGACCCATAGCTCCTGTTCCTATCAGCTCCAACAGTTGATAACGATCAGCGAGCAAACGACGATGGTTGGATTCTAAAACCATAAACGGGAATGTGAATTTGTCCTAACAACATAGGTGCTTTGGCCCCGGTAACTTGTGGTAAATTACCAGGCTCATTGATCAACCGCCAGTAGGCCAGAACAGCAAAAGCAATTGCCTCTTTATAATCAGCGCTCAAACCGATTTCATCGGTGGTCATCACTTGGCTATCTTGAGCCAATTTGGCTTGTAGCCTGCTTTTTAGATAGAGATTACGACTGCCTCCACCACAGAGAAATACTTGCTGGGGAATTTCACTGAGAAATCTTCTATAACTTATAACTATTGATTCTACAGTCAGTTCAGTTAAAGTAGCCAACCAATCAGCATCACTGAGTTGATATTGTTCAGCTTCGAGTTGGCATTGTTTTAAATAATCTAGACCAAAGAGCTCCCTTCCTGTTGATTTGGGGGGGACTTTTTTAAAAAAATCATTCTCAAGCCATTGCCCAACCAGCTCCTGACAGGGTACACCTTGGGATGCCCAGTATCCATCTTGATCATATTTTTGCTGACCATTGGTTAATTTAAGCACTGCCAAATCCAGAAGTACATTACCGGGACCAGTATCCCAACCAACGACCTCTTGTTTCCAATGGGGATTGCACTTTGGCGGTAGATAGGTTAAATTTCCAATGCCTCCAATATTCTGTATGCAGCGTGAATATTCCTGATGACTCAAAAGCATGGCATCGACTTTGCAAACCAAGGGTGCGCCATGACCACCGGCGGCGATATCTGCTTGCCTGAACTGATTGACAGTTGGTTTTTGGGTTTGGGCCGCAATCACTTCACCACGGCCTAGCTGTAAACTGTAGCCCAATTGTTCTAATCCAGTTGGTCTATGAAAGAGCGTCTGTCCATGTGAGCCTATCAATTCGGCAAATTCACCCTGTTCAATCTCTTGGGCCGCTCTGGCAAATTCTTGAGCAATGGCATCATCCAAATTCACCAACTCTTCTAAAGATAGCTTTTCTCCAGCGCAGAGTCCAAGGATCTGCTCTCTCAGTTGAGCAGGATAAGGATAGGTCTGGCCTCTTATTAAGTGAATCTTGAGATCGTCATCTTTAATTCCCTCAACTTCCACCAGAGCGGCATCGATCCCATCAACCGAAGTTCCACTGATTAGGCCTATTACCAGCATCTATCTAGTTACTACCTGTAAAAACCACTTCGGGAAACTTGTTTTGAACCTCATCTATGGTCACTTTCTTGTTTTCTTCTCTAAGATCTTGCCAGTAGTTGATTACATTGGTTGCCTGATTTAAAATGTCGTTTTTTGCAATTTCAGAGATCCAATGCTTGGAATCCAACTCAAATTTCAGGCGATCCCAAGCTGATTCCCCTTGGATTTGCTCACCCCAAAAAAAGTAGATAGTCAAGGGGCTATTGGCTTGGCCAATGACCTGATCTACGGCAATGCCCAATTTACTCTCTAGCCAGACAATTTTTAATAGGAATTTAGAATCCAAAGATATCTCCATATAATAAATATAATTTGATTTTGTATCTGCATTCTCACATTTATCTGGTATCACTTGCAACAAAAGAATTGAGTACTTTAGCCCGCTTCAATATCAGCAAGGCTGCTGAGGTTTTTTAACCCTAAATTGGCAGTAGTTCTCTTGAGTAAGCCTGTTAGAACTTTACCAGGACCTATCTCTGTCACCTCGACTATACCGAGATCAGGTAAAGCAAGCATTGTCTCGAGCCAACGCACAGATCTAGTCATCTGCTGTTTGAGTTTCTCCTTGAGAAGTTGTTCATCTTGAATAGGGGCGGGATCTACGTTGGAGAGAACCGGGATTTGGGCCCGGCTAAAAGGAGTACGATCTAGGATCTGGGCAAATTTCTCCCCAGATTCAGCCATTAACGGAGAATGAAAGGCTCCTGAAACCTTAAGCAATACGGCCCGCTTAGCCTTGACTCGCTCGAGAACAAGGGACACTGCCTGAGATGTTCCTGAAACGACCACTTGCTCAGCGCTATTGTCATTGGCCAGGACAACATCAGGTATTTCCTTTAAGGCTGCATCTAGTTCAGTTCGATCGAACCTCATCAGCGCGGCCATCTGTCCTCCCTGAGATTGGCTCATAATCAGAGATCTCTGCTTTACCAATTCCAATCCACTGGCAAAATCAAATACTCCAGCAGCATAAAGAGCTACATATTCCCCGAGGCTATGGCCTGCCACGAAGTCAGAGCTGATTCCTTTTTCTTTGCATAGGTCAACCAAAATACTCTCGACTACATAGAGACAGGGTTGAGTATATTGGGTCTGCGAGAGCTTCTCTTCATCTCCTTGCACCAGTTCCAGTATTGACCAACCCAGAATCTCCTCGGCTTGGCTAAATCTTTGCTGGCCTTTCTCGCTTTGCTGTAGATCAACTCCCATGCCAAGGACTTGTGAACCTTGTCCAGGAAATACCCAAGCTTTCTTACCCATATTTTTTTCTTTTTTTCTAATCAAGAATCGTATTATACAGCCAAAAAAGTCCCGTTCTTTCCTTGACAAATCATAGTCATTATGACTACACTTAGTTTTAAGACTGGATAAAGTCATAATGACTACAATTTATAAAAAAAGGAAGAAGAAAAGATATGTTACCCAATAAAGAGGGGCAAAGAATTCCCAGCGTTACTTTTCATATACGCAAGGACAATAAATGGGTCGATGTCACCACGGATGAACTGTTTAAGGGCAAAACAGTAGTTGTTTTCTCCTTGCCCGGGGCATTCACCCCGACTTGTTCTTCAGTGCATCTGCCTGGCTATAATCAGTTGGCCCCTGTTTTCAAAAGTAATGGGGTAGATGAGATAGTCTGTATTTCAGTCAATGACACCTTCGTAATGAATGAATGGGCAAAGGATCAAGAGGCTGACAATGTGATCTTGATTCCCGATGGCAATGGTGAATTCACCGAAGGTATGGGGATGCTGGTGGATAAGACTGGCCTTGGATTTGGCAAGAGATCTTGGCGCTATTCGATGCTGGTCAAAGATGGAGTGATTGCCAAGATGTTCATTGAGCCGGAAGTTGAAGGAGATCCTTTTGAAGTCTCCGATGCCCAAACTATGCTCAGCTATATCAATCCCCAGGCTAAGCCATTGCCTCTGGTTACTATTTTCTCCAAAGCTGGCTGTTCTTTCTGCGCCAAAGCAAAGGCCATGCTTGAAGATCACGGACTCCACTATGAAGAGATTCCTCTGAGTCACCAAATTACTACCAAGACACTCAAGGCGGTTTCTGGCGCCGCCACTACCCCTGTGATCTTCATTGATGGTAAATTGATTGGAGGTTCCGAGTCCCTTGCTGCATATTTCAATACTTAAGGGAAAATATGTCTATTCGTTTTTATCCAACCCGCCACGATCTAGATCTCAAGACTCGCACCGCTGTTGTTGAGGTTCTCTCGATAACCTTAGCCACCACTTTAGATCTCCAGACTCAAACCAAACAAGCCCACTGGAATGTCAAGGGTAGCAATTTCCTACAACTCCATGAGCTTTTTGACAAGTTGGCAACAGAGCTAGAAGACTATGTAGATTTGATAGCCGAGCGCATCACTGCCCTGGGCGCTTCTCCTCAGGGGACAGCTAGGGTTGCCGCTAGTACATCTCTGTTGAGTGAATATCCTCTCGATATCAGTAAGGGCTTTGATCACCTGAGCGCCTTAGCCGATCGCTACGCATCCTATGGTAGCCATCTGAGAGGATCTATTGACCATACTTCAGATCTCGGGGATGCCGATACAGCAGATCTTTATACCGAAATATCTCGGACCATTGACAAGCGTCTATGGTTCCTGGAAGCTCATCTAACCGAGTAAGTTTCCAAACAAGACCTTTTGATCTAATATAGAAATATTATTTCTGGGTCAATATGGGATACGATCAGGAGCTCTATCAACATAAAGAATGGCTTGGGCTCGTGCAGCCGGTGGGTTTGGTGGTTTCTCCGCCAGCCCTATCCAA
>CAIPYC010000055.1 GCA_903869185.1 uncultured cyanobacterium
ACTGTCAGTGATTTTTACTCCATTCGCATTAATGGCTATTTTACCCGGATTGATGAACTGACCATTACTACAGTCGAGCTGCCCCCCAATCGAAGCTCCGAGAAAACTCACCTCTCCCTCTGCCCGAAAGCCATTGCAGAGAGAAACACTAGAAGTGATTTTTGCTCTATTTGCTTGAATAGCTATATTACCCGGATTGATGAACTGACCATTACTACAGTCGAGCTGCCCCCCAATCGAAGCTCCGACAAAATTCACCTCTCCCTTTGCCTGAAAGCCATTGCAGAGAAAAACACTGTCAGTGATCTTTGCTCTATTTGCTTGAATAGCGGTATTATCGGGATTGATGAACTGACCATTACTACAGTCGAGCTGCCCCCCAATCGAAGCTCCGGCAAAATTCACCTCTCCCTCTGCCCGAAAGCTATCGCAGAGAAAAACACTGTCAGTGATTTTTACTCCATTCGCATTAATGGCTATTTTACCCGGATTGATGAACTGACCATTACTACAGTCGAGCTGCCCCCAATCGAAGCTCCGAGAAAACTCACCTCTCCCTCTGCCTGAAAGCCATTGCAGAGAAAAACACTGTCAGTGATCTTTGCTCCATCCGCACTAATGGCTATTTTACCCGGATTGATGAACTGACCATTACTACAGTCGAGCGTCCCCCCAATCGAAGCTCCAATTAAATTTACTACACCGCCTTGAGATACAAAGCCCTTACTTAACTCAACAGAGTCTTCAACTTGTATTTCAAATGCGTTGATTCCCTTGTGAACATGGGTACCATTGAGCTGCAATCCCCTCAGCTTTGACTTTTCCAAAACAAGCTCTTCTGTAAAGACACAGGCATCGAAAATCAAGGGGACCGAAACCGTAGCATATTCTAAATCTAATTTATCCTCAATTTTTGCCCCTGTGATTCGCAATCCTCGGTAGCTAAGAAATCTAGCAACTTTCGGCTCAGTCAATAACCACACGATTCGATCAGCTTTTAATGTACGCTTGCCATTCCATTGTTCCCAATTTTTTGGCATATCTTCTGCCTCTCTGCCCGATTTGAAATTTGCTTCTTTATTTTGAGCTACAGCCTTAAAAAGTTTTTGCTCTGCATCGTTCAGGTGGTGTTGACCAAATTTTTCTTTTGCTAGAGCTAGTAAATTGGGATCTTCTGGTGGGTTAGTCATATAGGGGTTGAGCCGGGATGAATCAAAAAATAGTTGCAAAGAAATTATTATCTAAAATTAACAATATGGCTAAAACCAGTCTGTTGACTTTGATACAATTTTATTAAAAAGCTCTGTCATATCTAGGCGAGATACAATAGATTCGGTAGCAGCAGGTCTTACTTTTTTTCATACTGTCGAACTCAGGTTAGTTTAGGAAACTCTTCTATAGTAAAAGCGGCTGAAAAGATATCTGTCCTTACCTTGAGCAAATTTTAAATTTTTTAAAAGACCAGTGCCTGTTTATTTTTTTTGGAGTGTTTTGGAATCCATTACCGAAGAGGATAGAGTCGATGCAAGTTTGGTTGCTGGTATTTCAACTGTATAGTATAAAATGGCTGATAATGTTGTAAAAGTGATGAACATTACCACAAAATCGAACAAGGCTTCAAAAATAGTTTTTTTTCCATCAATTTTGTGAAAAAAGTTGGTCATCACAACAATCACCGGAAAGTGGATTAAATAAAGACTGTACGATATTTTGCCAAAGAATTGAGTTAATGGGAAATTCAACCAGTCAGCCAACTTCTCTCGATACGTACAAAGAACGATAAAAAATCCAGTCAAAGTAGCAGTGACTAGTTCAATATTCTTCCAAAAAACTGAAAGAACCAACAGTAATAGAAAAACAGTAACGACATATCTATATGAAATTTTATTAGAGAAAGACCAAAAGCTCATGATGCCGATGCCAAACATTATCCAATAGGAAACAAATATTGCACTATGCTCAGATGAAATATTAGCCACATAATTTTTATAATACAAAAGTAGTGAAACGAAAAAAGTAAATTGGTAAATGTAAAATTCTATATTTTTTATTTTGCAAAGTATAAATATTTTTTTACAAAAAAGAAGTAATAATCCAAAAAATACATAGAATTGAGATTCAATACAAATTGTCCAGTACACTGGATTTATAGGTTCAAAATTCAAAATAAATTGCAGAAAAAATATAGATGCCAGAATATCCAATGGACTGGGCAAAACAATATGATGATTCTTTAGAAATATATTTTGTGCAGAATAAATTAAGAATGTTATGAATATTGAAGCATAGTATGGAGGGGCTAAGCGTACAAATCTACGCACCAAAAAAACGTAGAGTAGTTTAACATTTGTAATATCAATCTTGCGAACCGAGTAAGGAATTATAAAACCACTCAAGACAAAAAATATTTCTACACCCAAGGCACCATAGTATGTGAATAAACCATTGAGATGACACATTACAACCATCAAACAGGCAATGCCTCTTAATTGATCAATAAAGGTTAATCGCCCTACGTTAAATTGTTTAAATTTCATTTTACAAATAAGATCGGATTGGTCTATAACTGACTTCCTGAAATGACTAAATATAAGCTAGTATGGCAGGGATTTTGAATAAAAACACTAACTGTTCAAGGGGTCTAAGAAGTTAAATCGTTTTACGATGTCAAATTCTGGCTAAATCTATAATCGATGACTAAACTTATTTTGTCAATATAGATAATATCAAAAACTTCCAGTTAATGCAATGCTCTAGTTTGAATGTCATAACAATACTTAGCAATTACCAAATCTTCTTCGGTCTTTATAACAAGAACTCTAATGCTTGAAGTGGTAGTTGCAATATCTTGATCGACTGGATGATTTTCGTTTAATCGATGATCCAATTCTAATCCCAAAAATTTAAAAGAATCACAGATCAAAGATCGCACTATGGATGAATTTTCTCCTACTCCTGCAGTAAAAACCAGGGCATCTAAACCGCCCAAACCAGCTAACATTGCTCCAATGAATGATCGTAGTCTATGGATGTAGATATCAAATGCCAATTTTGCTCTTAAATTACCTTGTTTATTTGCCGAAATAATCTGGCGCAGGTCACTAGATATTCCTGAAATACCCTTTAATCCTGATTCATAATTGAGTTCATGCTCTAATTGCTCAGAAGTATAATTTTCTTGTCGCAATAAATAAATCAAAATACCCGGATCAAGTGAACCCGGACGTGTACCCATCATCAATCCATCTAGAGGAGTAAAGCCCATTGTTGTATCAATACAGCGCCCATTGAGTATAGCAGAAATAGAACAACCATTCCCCAGATGACAGATGATCAAACGTAAAGTATTGAGATTTCTATTTAATATATCAGCTGAACGTTGCATACAATATTCATGGCTAATTCCGTGGAAACCGTATCGACGTATCCCTTTTTCTTGCCAAGCATAAGGACCAGGGTATATCGAAGCCTCATCAGGTAAACTATGAAAAAAAGCAGTATCAAAAAAAGCATACTGAGGTACTTTTTTTCCGAAAAAATTCTCAGTTACTTCAATCCCTTCTAGATTAGCCGGATTATGAATTGGTGCGAGAGAGGAAAGTTTGGCAATCTCTCTTTTAACTTCTTCAGTAATTGCAATTGGCTCAGAATATTTTCTTCCACCGTGGACAATTCTATGGCCGATCACCTCTATTTCATCCGGCTTCTCCATAGTTGAACTCAATATATGGCTAAGAGTTTCTGAACGTGAGCGTGATCCAACTGTTTGTTTTAATTCTATTCCATTGGCCAATTTGACAGTAATTTCTCCAGATGTCCAGTCCACCATGGAGTTCCAAAGTAACTGGCGTTGAGGAAAATTATAGAGTGAACTTTTTTGTGTGCTTGAGCCGGCATTAAGTACCAGTATCTTCATCTATAAATCACAATGTCCATTTCCAATGAGATAATTCAGGCATATCTACTCCGTATTCGTGAGCATATTTTCTAGCCTCAATTTGCATATCACGAAATTTCTGTATAGAATGAGCTCCAGTAACTAGGTATTTAGGCATTCTCACAATAGCATCAACTGCTAGAGTAAATCTATCAATTTGGTTATTAATAGCTAGTTCCATAGGAGTATTGATATTTCCCTTTTCCTTGTAGCCGCGCACATGCATATTTCCATGATTGTGCCGACTATAGGCCAATCTATGAATTAACCAGGGATAACCATGAAAGTTAAAGATGATTGGCTTATCAAGGGTAAATAAGCTATCAAATTCACGATGAGCCAACCCGTGCGGATGTTCTGTATCTGGCTGCAATTTGAACAGATCAACAACATTGATAAAACGAATTTTGAGATTTGGAAAATCTTCGCGCAGTAATGCTGTTGCCGCTAAAGCTTCCTGAGTGGGAATGTCACCTGCTGCCGCCATAACCAAATCCGGTTCAATTCCTTGATCATTGCTCGCCCAGCTCCAGATCCCCAATCCCTTAGTACAGTGCTTGATCGCTGCATCCATATCCATATACTGTAGATGTAGCTGTTTATCAGAGACAATGACATTTACATAGTTTTTGCTCTTTAGACAGTGATTAGCCACCGACAATAGAGAATTGACATCGGGTGGTAAATATATACGAGTAACTGACGCGCTCTTGTTAACTACAACATCGAGAAACCCCGGATCTTGGTGCGTGAATCCATTGTGGTCTTGCCTCCATACCGTTGAGGTGATTAATAAATTTAAAGAAGGAATATCATGACGCCAAGGAATATGGTTACAGATATCTAACCATTTGGCATGTTGGTTGAACATCGAGTCTATGACATGTACAAATGCTTCATAAGTCGATAGAAAACCATGTCTACCTGTGAGCAAGTATCCCTCTAGCATTCCCTCTAGAGTGTGCTCACTCAGCATTTCAATCACACGTCCATCAGTAGCTATCTCTGTTCCATTTTCATCTTCCGGGAAATATTCTTCAATCCAGAATTTCTTACTAACCTCGTAGATATCTTGCAGTTTATTGGATGTGTTCTCATCTGGACTAAATACACGAAAATTAGTCATGTTGTTACGCATGACGTCTCGCAGGAAAATACCTAGCGCTCTAGTGTTCTCTGCTTCTATTTTTCCAGGGACCGGAACATCAAGGGCATATTCTCGAAAATTTGGGAGCTTCAAGTCCTTGCGCACCATTCCTCCATTGGACCGAGGCTCAGCGCTCATCCGTAGGCGCCCTTTAGGTGCCAAAGCTTTTAATTCTGGAATTAGGGTTCCATTTTCATCAAATAATTCTTCTGGCCCGTAGCTTCTCATCCAATCCTCCAAAAGTCGAAGATTGTCTGGATTTAGTGCTACATCGGTTATCGGTACCTGGTGCGCTCTCCAAAAACCTTCGATTTTTTTCCCGTTGACTTCCTTAGGACCGGTCCAGCCTTTAGGAGTGCGGAGAATGATCATTGGCCATCGAGGAGTATTAACCTGTCCAGATGAGCGAGCTTCTTCTTGAATTTTATGAACTTCTTCTATGCAGTGATCCAAGGTAGCGGACATAGCTTGATGCATCGAATCGGGATCAGAGCCCTCTACAAAGTAGGGTGTGTAACCATAGCCCTTAAAAAGATTTTCTAGATTTTCACAACTAGTACGTGCCAATATAGTCGGATTATTGATCTTGTAGCCATTTAGGTGAAGTATAGGCAAAACCGCACCATCTCTGATCGGATTTAGAAATTTATTAATATGCCAAGAGGTAGCAAGTGGACCTGTTTCAGATTCACCATCTCCAACCACGGCAGCCACTATCAGATCTGGATTATCAAAAACAGCGCCAGCAGCATGGGAAAGCACATAGCCCAATTCGCCACCTTCATGGATCGAACCAGGGGTTTCAGGTGTACAATGGCTACCAATGCCTCCTGGAAAAGAGAACTGTTTAAAAAAACGTTTTAGCCCCTCTTCATCTTCGCTTTTGTCTGTATAGATTTCGGAGTAAGTACCTTCTAGGTAGACTGGACCGATAACTCCAGGCGCGCCATGACCCGGACCGGCCATAAAAATAATACTCTGCCCATACTTATTAATTATTCGATTGAGATGAGTATAGATAAAGGCTAGTCCTGGACTAGAACCCCAATGTCCAAGTAAACGTTTTTTTATATGTTCAACCTTCAAAGGTTCTTTAAGCAAGGGATTGTCCAGTAGATAGATCATCCCAACTGCTAGATAATTGGCAGCTCGCCAATAAGCATGAATCAATCTAACTTCATCTGCTTTTAAAGGTGATCCTTGTACTGTAGCCCTAGCTATCCCATAGGCGCTAAGAGAATCACAAATAGCAGATCTTTCGGGAGTTGCCGCCATATCTTTATCCTTACTATTGTGAGTTTCTAGAGTTGACTGGATGATCGGGGAATCTCGCGACTTTAGTTATGGTGAGACTCAATAATTTACTATTGTACCCAGGGATCCTCAAACTAGGTTAATCTATTTGCTGGATATGTAAATAAGAATTTGAGAGATTCAAAATATGGAACGTACATTCTTGATGCTCAAGCCCGATGCCATCCAGCGCGGTTTAGTCGGTGAAATAATCAAACGATTTGAAACCAAAGGCTTTACTCTAGTTGGCTTGAAGTTATTATCAGTATCACGTGAACTTGCCGAAAAACATTATCAAGTCCACAGAGAAAGACCGTTTTTTCAGGGATTGGTAGAATTTATCATCTCATCTCCAGTAGTGGCAATGGTCTGGGAAGGCGAGGGAGTCATTGCCTCAGCTCGCAAGATCATTGGGGCAACTAATCCACTCAATAGCGAACCTGGAACTATCAGGGGAGATTATGGTATCAATGTGGGCCGCAACTTGATTCATGGCTCAGATGCTCCTGAAACCGCGCTAGGTGAAATTGCACTTTGGTTCAAGCCCGAAGAACTATCTAGTTGGGAATTGACCAATAAGCCTTGGATAATCGAATAACAGTAATACAAAAACACTAAAGTTAAGCAGATTTTTCCTAGAAACAAATTCTTTGAAAAGTCTGTTTCACCTTTATTTATCTATCATGAATCAAGTTATCTTTCATTTAGCTTTTCCAATTGGGAATATTCCCCAAACCAAGCAGTTCTATGTAGATGCTCTAGGCTGTAAAGCTGGTCGAGAAAGCCCTAATTCTATTATTTTGAATTTTTACGGTAATCAGCTAGTAGGTCATATAACACCAGAGATTTTGGCAAGGCAACAGGGCATCTATCCCCGTCACTTTGGTCTAGTTTTTGCGCAATTGAATGATTGGCAAGACTTTCTCGAAAGAATTAAGTTGCATAAATTAAATTTCTATCAAGAACCTAGAATCAGATTTGCCGGCACTCCTCTAGAGCACCATACTTTCTTTCTAGAAGATCCTTTCTGTAATTTACTAGAGCTTAAGTATTATCTGCATGCTAGTGCTATTTTCGAACAGAGTGATTTTAGTTCTGTTGGTGATGAAGTTTCTTCTTGAGAAGTGTAGTGGTTGCCGGCCTATTGATCGACCTTAATATTGTCTGTTATAAACTCAAATAATGTCTCAAATGTGACAATTAGCATCATTTGATTGTATATTCTTAAGAGGATAGGTGATTTAACCAAATGAATTAAGAAGATACAGAAAATCAAAATGAATACAAATAAAACCTTGAGAACTCTTCCTCTGCTCTTAGGAGCCGCTCTCTCATTGACTCCAGCAATTGCCAATGCCCAGACTATATCTACTGTTTTAGGTAACACTGCCAAGGAAGCCTGCTCAAAATCTGCTGTTGCCAAAGGATTTAAGGTTGACAACGTGGTTTCAGTTACTCCTAAAGGTGTAGACGGAGCCAATGTAGTTCTTAACCTGAGCAAAGACGGTCATCCTGCCAAACTAACTTGTGGATATACCACGGCTTCTGGGGCTTCTATTGCTGAAGCAACACCCACTCCTGAAGCGGCAAACCCAACCCCAATTGTTAAAGCCGCACCTGTTGAACATAATGGCTTTCCTTGGAAATGGTTGTTATTGCTTCCTTTACTTGCTATCCCATTTCTATTTTTGGGCAAGAAAGAACGTCCTGTCGCAGCTTCTTATGATACCGATTTGGATAATAGAGAATACAGTGGCTTGATTGAAACCGATGGCGGCAGAATCGATATTCATGCTCAGCCAAACGATTCCTCCATGGTAATCGGACATTTGGAATCAGGTCAGAGTGTATTGTTTTCCGGCAACAATGATAATGGCTGGACCCAGATAAAAGATGGAGGATGGATCCCATCTCGTTATGTTAGAAGACAAGTAGTATAACTCAAGATCTTGTATATTTACTCTACTGCTTTCGATTGTATTGTGACCAGGCAGTAGAGTACTTGCTTGATTGCTTGAGCATTTTTTTTAAGTAAGATATCTTTATTGGTTTATCAGGATTTTTTAAATCATGTAAAATCAAGCCTGATGTGGATGATTTGTCTTTAATTTGTTTCATTCTTCTCCACATATTTGGAAAAATATGTATATCCTCATCTTCTTCGAGCTTCAGCCAATACCAGTCCCTTTTAAATAAAACATCATTCCAGCTTAGCTTAAGCATTTCCTCAGGTGGAATTCCAAGTTCTTGAAATATACCAACTAGGATCAGTCTTTCCTCATCTGGACTGTATGTAGTCTCATCCTGCCAGGCAAGATCCTTAAACAGATTAAACAAATAAATATAATCATCTGATTTGAAAGACTTTTGTAGATTTTTAAAGCGTTTTACTGGTAGAACTTTCTTGATTTTTTCACCGTAACCGGGCTTGATACGATCTAGCCAATATTCTGGGTCATTGATCATTTCGACCATCTTTGCAGTTATCCCCTGATCATCAGCTTCATCTAGACAAATAATGACTTTGATATCTTCTATCTGTGAGAGATAATTGTCCATGACTATCCGAACTTCCTGCCAATCCAAACCTCCAAGATCGCAGCCTAGCTTGGGAAAAGCAACTGATTCTATATTCCATTGCTGATAATTATCTAAAAAGTACTCTAATCCTCTTTCAATCCATTCAATTTTTGAAGGATTCTTCCAATGAAATTTAGTTGGAAAATTGATAATATAGGATTTTTCATCTCCTTGATGAATCTCGAGCCGTCCAGTTTCTATCTCTTTTCTCTTACATTGCCTGGCATAATCTTCATACATCTGACGATAGCGGGCCTTGAATTCCAACGCTAACCCCGATCCCATTACCCCAAAACAATTCACTGTATTGACCATAGTTTGGGCAGAGACATTGAAGACATTATTTTCGCTATATTCGACCATATAATTAAATACTAAAAGAACAAATCCTCTTTAATTTTTAATAGGATTGATTCAGTCTCATTGAGCTCCTCTAGAATCTTTCCGATTATTTGAACTTGTTTAGTATTATAGCAAAATATTTCTTTTATTTTTTCTTTGGGTACTGTAAAAGGAATCAAGACTTCAGCGCATTTGATTCTTTTGGCATCCGGCGGATCAGACCAGGTATCATTGAGTAAAATTTGCCAGTCGATCAGTGCAAGGCTTTCGAGATCATTGTAAAATTCGGTATTATAAGCGGCAGCATTGCCATCAGAAAAATATACTCCTTCGGCCAGTAGAAGTTCGGAATCAATTCCAAGAATTATCAGTTCATCCTGCCATTGCCTTCTCTTGAAAAGCATAGGATTTCTGGGATTTAAGTACAGACAAACATACTCATGAAGGGACTTTCGATTCAGAAGCTTATCTTTTCTTATTTCCTGAACCTCGGCATCAGAAATATCGGACACATTGAGGTCAAAAATATGTTTATTAATTTTATTATGGGCTTTTTTGTGGGAGAGCAACCCGTATTCCAGAATGCGTCTGAGATTACTTAGTTTGGTAATATGGAATAACAGATCTATGTTGTATTGTCTGATGAGCTGCATTGTATGAACATGAAGCCATGTTAGGTGATGCTTTTTATTTAATTCTAGCAGTATGAACACACTCTCTCAATGGGCATATCATGCCATAAGCAAACACTTCAACAAGATTGTCAAGCACGAAGCAGGGGTCTTGGAAAATCAAGATATTGAAGAAATTCACCAGATGCGAGTGGGTATGCGTAGGCTCAGAAGTGCCCTAGACGGATTTGCTCTCGTTCTTGATCTGCCCGAGAGAGTTACCATTGATAGAGTTGGTAAAATTGCTAGAGTTTTAGGGGGCTTAAGGGATCTAGATGTTATGAACCAGATGTTTGAATCGCTCTTTCTCGGGCTTCCTGCCAAGGAGATAGAGGAATTAGACTATTTCTTTAAAACACTTAAACAGGATCGGCGGCGCTCTTTTACAAAAGTAAAAAAAATTCTCTCGGCCAATATATATATCAATTTGAAACAAGAGCTTAAAAGTTGGCTAGATAATCCCAAGTATAGCCAGATGAGTAATGTTGATATCAATGCAGTATTGCCAGAGATATTATTGCCGCAAGTGAGTAACTTTTTGCTTAATCCTACTTGGTATTTTTCTCCTGGTTCACTGGAATCAAATGAATATAAACAATCACTCCATGATCTACGGAAAGAAGCCAAAAAACTACGCTACAATCTAGAGCTGTTCAATCAGGGCAGTAACGATAATTACCAGTACTACCTTGGGGAAATTGCCAATTTACAAACTATCTTGGGTAATATTCAAGATGATATTGTATTGAGAGAGTTTTTAGAGGAGACTTGTAAGAGTGAACCTCAATCAACAGTTCCTGTTCTTTATGATATTTTGCAGAAAAACTATCTCCAACATCGGCAGGCTTGGCAAGAATGTTTGTCCAGATTTCTCACTTTGGAATTTCGAAAATCTTTTTATCTTAGTGTTTTAAATCAAGTATTGGATTAAGCTAAGATGCCCAAATACAGTTTAGTTATACCCATTTACAACGAAGAAGATACCATAGCAGAACTGTACCGAAGAGTATCCTCAGTAATGAATAGGCTAGATGGGCAATCAGAATTGATTTTGATCAATGATGGCAGTAGTGATAGATCCTTAAATATGCTGAGGGATCTACGCAATAAAGATGATCGTATTCGTTATCTGAGTCTGGCCAGAAATTTTGGTCACCAAGTTGCTGTTACTGCAGGACTTAACTTTGCTCAAGGTGATGCAGTAATAGTTCTAGACGCTGATCTCCAAGATCCGCCTGAACTGATTCCGGAAATGATAGAACTTTGGCAACAGGATTACCAAGTTGTCTATGCGCAGCGCACCAAACGTCATAAAGAGAGCTGGTTTAAAAGATCGACTGCTTTCTTATTTTATCGTTTATTGAAGTTTTTGGCTGATGTTGATATTCCGGCAGATACTGGTGACTACTGTTTAATGGATCGTAAAGTGGTAGAGATCCTAAATTCCATGCCAGAGCGCAATCGCTATATCAGAGGGTTAAGAGCATGGATCGGTTTCCGTCAGACCTCCGTCCGTTTTGAGAGGGATCCGCGTTTTGCGGGCGAGGTTAAATATACTTTTCGTAAATCTCTCTCGTTGGCTATCAATAGTCTTGTTTCTTTTTCTAGAGTTCCCTTGCTTTTTTCTACCTATTTGGGATTGTTCTCTGCTTTTTTATCTTTATTGATGTCCATCTTAGTACTTTACTGGCGTATTTTTGAAGTGAAATCTCCTATCACCGGTCTTGCCACGATTATGATTGCTATTTTCTTTTTGGGCTCGGTTCAACTCATTGGTATCGGTATTTTGGGGGAATACATTGGTCGGATTTACGAAGAGATTAAGGGACGTCCTCTATATACCTTAGCGGAAGTTTCGGGGTTTACTAAAGAGGAATCAATCTAAATTGTATTAATATCTATCAAGGCTATCTCCCAATGTCCATTGAGGGCGATCTCGTAGGCGATCTTATTGCCGTCTGAACTAATATTGGGATTGCGGACTTCTGCTTCAATGTTTTCAGTCAGATTGCGTCTTTGCCTAGTCTCTCTGTCATAGAGGTAAATAGCAGAACGACCATTGCGATTGGCTACAAAGACTATAAACCTACCATCTGCGGAAATACTGGGACTTGAAGCGATAGCATCTAGAAAATTGAGACCAGGGGTATCTACTAGCTTTCTAGTTTGTGAATTGTAGAGATAGATTGATTGTATTCCATTGCGATCTGAAACAAAGACAATATAGGGCGGGGCTATTTGAGGATAGCTTTCATTAGCAGCGCTGTTGATACTGGTTCCCCGGAAATCATAAGGTAGTGAGACTATGCTGGGATAACCCCCACAGCCATTAAACAGAATGGAGATAGGCAATAGCAACCAATACAACAATGGATAATTACTCTTTTGTTTGCTCATCGATTTGGTGTATTGGTCCGACTCCCGTCGGGAATATCAAGCTCGATATAGGGACCTCTATCTAATACTTCAATATTCCAATGGCCACGTCGAGATGTTTCAAAAACAATATAGCGGCCATCAGGACTGATTCTAGGTCTCTTTACCCAAGATCTGTAGCCTTGAGTTAATATCTCTTGTCGCTGAGTAAGGCGATCATAGAGAAGTATCTCAGGCTTACCATCTATACTAGTTATATAGACAAGATAACGCCCGGTAAGGCTCAGGCTTGGGCTCTCCGCTACAGCCTCATCCGTATTGATAAAGGGTATTTCAACAAAACGCTGTTCACTCAAATTGTAGAGCATTAAGCGCGGAGTACCCGAACGATCACTAACTAGGGCCAACCATTTCCCATTTCCGCTCAGGGCAATCTGTTCATTGTTGTAGCGCCCATTTAATGTTCCCGAACTCAGCGAAATTGAACCAAAGCTACAGGAACTTAGCAAAGTCAGCAAACCAATATTGATACTCCAACGCAAGAAAGCCTTCTTCAACCAGGTCCTCTGAGAATTTGATCATCAACGGAGAAGTCAAGTTCCTCTTTGGCTCGCCCAGAAACCTGATAATCTTTCTCAAAAGAATCCATTAATCCAGAAACTAAATCGAAGTGAGGCTGCCAACCCAATTCATTTTTGGCTTTGTTAATATCTGCAAAGAAATGCTGAACTCTCAGTGGAAATGCTTTTTTCTTGCCAAAGTCAAACTGTTTAGGGTTGTAATGCACAATATTGGGATCATCAATCCCTGCTGCCAGAGCGCAAGATTGGGCCAGCCCATCAAAGGTGACATATCGGCTATCGGAAATATTGTAGATTTCTCCAATTGCCTTGGGTGATACCAATATCGTAGCCATTGCTCTTGCTAAATCCTCAACATGTCCTAATTGAGTAATATGCAAACCATTTTCGGGAATGGGAATAGGACGTCGACGAACCAAGCGATCAAAGAACCAACTTTCTAGCTCATTGTAATTCTTTGGTCCATAGATATAAACTGGACGCACAGATGTCCAGGGTATCCCACTACTTTCTAAATATTCTTCGGTGGCAAATTTCCCTTTGTGGCGGCTTTTAGGATCGACAGGATCCCCTTCACAATGCGGCAGTATTTGCGATTTTTTGTATACCCCAGCCGAACTTACATAGACAAAGTGAGGCGACTGTTTTCTAAATATCTCTACTAGTGGTTGGGTATCGGCGAGCTCGCGCCCATTATTATCAAAGATCGCATCGAACTTTTCTTTTGCCAGTTTATCCTTGAGTTGGACGGGATCAAGGCGATCGCCTCTAATTTGTCTAATACCCTCTACTGGAGCGATCTGGTTACCACGATTAAATAAAACAACATCATGGCCTTGATTGACCAGAATTTTAGTCAAGGATACCCCAATAAAGCGGGTTCCCCCCATAATTAAAATACGCATGTAAGCCTCTTATTGATGAGAACTTCAATAAATTCTATTTAATACTATTTTGGAGCTTTAGGATAGAAACAGATTCTATTTAGCTGCATGAACTCAAGCAAAAAAATAGCTCACCCTTTCAAGAAGAAAAAAGAAAAGGTGAGTCTATCTCCAAGCATTGGTTTTTTTAAGCGTCACTCTCTATATGAATAAAAAGTAAACCAAATACTACCAGTGGAACGATCCAAGTAACTACTGGGATCAAAATCCAGGGCAAATATGATGCTGCATAATCTCCGGTCATTTTTAAATTCTCCTATGGTATGGGGTTGAGTGTTAATTGGTAGAACAAGCTGTTAGTGAAAAGTACCACGAAACATACCATCTACAATATTGAAGTTCGCCAGAAGGAGATAGGCGACAAAAGCCCCTCCAGTAGCGCCAATAAAGAAGCCACCAGCAAACTGACTCCAGCCTTCTGAAGTTTGCAAGCTATCTGTCTTGGAACCGCGATCACCTTGGAAGGTAACCAAACCATATGCAGAAAGGGCTATTGTAGCTACTAAAACAAGGGCCACCGCAGAAATCAAACCACCTTTGGCGGCATACTCGGAATCACGTAGAGGACCTAGAAGAGTCCAGGGTCCAACCAGGAAATAACCGTGTGCCATACCGATTTCTAATCCTCTAAGCAAGGGAGATAATCCTTTGCGATAGGCAGGCAGATTTCCGATAAAAGCTTTGGTGAAACCAGATGCGGAAATTGGCGTAGCTAAGTGGCCAATAAAGGGATCATCGTTATAGGACTTTACGAATTGTGTATCAGGCATCTTTTTTAATTGAGTCCTCCTTTTTTAAATTAGATATGGGAGAAAACTTTAAGTTCACATTTTAAAGCCCAGACGGCAGCGTTACCTCAAGATCACCTTCAAGCTTTAAAAAAGTTCACGAAATCCTCTCATTCCATACCTATATACTATACAATAGTCCAAAAGGAGTCATCCTGAGATATGTTTTAAGAAATGTAAATGAAGTTAATATGATAGTTATGGGCCAGAGATTATCATTGCCTCTCCAACAAGGATCAATTTAAAATAAAACTCCAAACAGGCACAATACAATGTTACAGATTCTCTACATCGTTGTTTTTACGATTGTCGCTTTTATAACTATCACTAATTTAATCAAGAATTTGGTTCTGGTTTCTTTTGACAGTGGTCGCCGGCGTGAAAATAGACAAAATCCCAGCCCAAGGCATCCAGAGCTTTTTGATGAGAATGGACAGCCTACCAATGAGCCATTATTGGTGATCCGCTCTGTCAACGTCGAAGATGTGCGCCGACAACTCGATAGACTCTATCAATCTTCTTCGCCAGAAGACTACGATTCTTAATCTCTCCTAGATGACCAACTATCTTTATCTTCATGGTTTTGCCTCTAGCCCTGCTTCCCAAAAAGCTCTGTATCTAAGCCAAGGTTTTGAAAGCGAGTTTAATATAACTTTGCAGATACCCAATCTTTGCCCAGGGGATTTCAGGGACTTTACCATAAGCAATGCTACTGATATTGTGGGAAGTTTTTTGGAAAATAGTCAGCAATCTTGGATTCTTATCGGCTCCAGCTTAGGGGGGTTAATAGCCGCCTATGTTGCCCAGGAGTATAAACAGGTTCAAAGGCTGATTCTCTTGGCTCCTGCTTTTGATTTCGTTGCGATCTGGTCTACATTTCTGGGCGAAGAGGTATTAAGAAAGTGGAAACAAGAAGGCTATTATCCTGTATATCATCACGGCTATCAAAAAGAGGTAATGCTGGGTTATCAGTTCATTGTAGATGCTCGAGAAAAAATGTCTTCTCCTTTTGAGCGCGTACTTCCCACACTTATAATACATGGCTTGGCGGATGAGACTATTCCTATAAAGGTCAGCCAAAGGTATGCAGAAAAGAGATCTTGGGTGAAACTAATAGAATTGAACAGTGATCACGAACTGAGCAATGTTCTACCTCAAATATGGCAATTAATTAAAAGCGAGATATCTTATCTCAATTAATAGCGGGGGATGAAATTGTTAATTACTATGGTCATCTTTTTAATATATTTTTTATCTATGACAAGTTATGAAACTTAAACCACTGATTATAGTAATCGTCTTATGGTTAATTGTCATTAATACAGGTACAATGGGCAGCCCTGATACGGTTGTTCGATTAAGATCAGCTCATGCTCTTTGGGCATGGACAGAAGAAGCAAACTCTAGACTTCCGTCTTTATCTTCTCGAGAGATAGTAGAGAAAAATTTTTCTATAGATACAGGAGTGACAGGTGTAGATGGAAAGCGTTATTCCCCCTACGAACCGGGCCAATCTTTCTTAATGTTGCCTGGAGATTTCTTGGCTACTAAACTTAATCAAGCATTCCCTTTTATTCCCCAAGATAAACTCAGTAGTTTAGTTGTAAATTTTTTGATTTTTATCCCTATAAATTTAGCAGTGGTTTTAGCAAGTTTTTGGTTAATTTGCCTTTTAGGTTTTGATAGAAAAGTGGCTAAATTATCAGTACTAACTTGGTTTTTGGGAACAACAGTTTTGAGTTACGCTCAAGTCAACTGGCAAAATAATCAACTTTTGTTATTTACACTACTTGGATATGCTTGCGCCTTGGCCTATATTCAGAAAAGGCAATTTATTTTTGCAAGTTTAAGCGGTATATTTTTAGGATTCGGCTCATTTAATACTGCTAGAAGAACTATCCAAGGATATGAAGCGATGAACATGATTCGCAAAGGTCAGATTAAAAATGTGGAAAAAGGAGATGTCATAGGACAGATCTCTTTCATTAACGAAATCTACTGACCGGAGGTCAGAAAAATCGGAGTAGCCGCTTAATTCCGTACTACCAAGCAAGGGATTCTATTACTGTTCATTTTTTTTTGCAACAGAACCGGTTATCTTAAGGTTAAAATTTGAATAAGAATAAAAGGTTTACAGATTCAAGACCAACTGTCTTAACCAAGCCTGTCGTTTAGATGTTCTCCTACCCTTAGAGCATTGGCAATAATTGTCAATGCAGGGCTGACCGATGCATTTGAAGGAAAGAAACTACTATCAACTATGTAAAGATTATCTAAATCATGGGTGCGACAATTAAGATCTAAAACTGAGAGTTTCGGATCACTGCCAAATCTACAAGTTCCACATTGATTAGCCACAATTTCCAAAGGAACTTCACCACGAGGATGAATTCCACCAGCTTGAAACCCTTCTACTTTTTTCTCAATCGTTTTCAAAAGATCTATCCAACGATGAACCAATCGATCATGGGCCTGTAAATTATTCGGACTATATTCAATATACAATCTATTATTTTTAACTTTTACACAGTTGTTAGGATCTGGTAAATCTTCTGATTGTACCCACCATCCAATTGAATGAGTAGCTAACTGCTTAAGTCCAAAATTTGGCATCAACTTAGCCACAACAGAGAGCATAGGAGGCGCTTCTGCAAAAATAATATCGTTCAATAGACCACCGGTATTATAGATATGTCCCATAGGATGTGGAAAATCCTTATTACCCCAGTAGAAATCATTAATATAGACAGACTTATAATAATCCCCAGAATTACTCTCAGTTGTCAATTGAACTACTGAAGTCATCAGGTTTTTCATCAGATTACGTCCCACTAAGCCTGAATTATTGGCTAGTCCATTAGGGCACTTATCGTTAGCTGAATTTAAGAGCAAGGCTGCTGAATTAATAGCACCACAAGAAAGTACAATAATATCTGCTAAAAAAAGGTAGGTTTGCCCTTTTATCTCAGCCTGCACAGCTTTAACCAGATTTCCAGAAGAATTAGTATGTAGTGCTACCACTCTAGCTTCAGTTTTCAAACTTACATTGCTAAGCTTAAGTACAATATTGAGTGCATTGGATTGGGAATCACTAGTTTGATCCTTGGCCGAATCATTTAACCCAATGGGGAGAGATGCTGGATGTAGACCTTGCTGTTGCATAGCAAGTAATATGGATGCTACCTGGGGATGGTGGTCAATCGCTGCAAAAGGATAGTCCTTAGTATGTGCTGGTTCGGTTGGATCTTGTCCAATTTGACCATGAACTTGGTAAAGCTCTTCCGCTTCAGTATAGTAAGGTTCAAAATCGGCATATTTGAGCGGCCATTCAGGTGAAATGCCAGTTTGATGAGGAACAGATTCAAAGTCTCTTTCTCTAAATCGTAAAAGAGCTGCTCCGTAGATTTTAGTATTGCCGCCAACAGCATAATTTATCAGAGGATAAAACGGCTCGCCCTCTTTGTCGTACCATTGCTCAGAACTGCGATAGCGATCTTTTCTAAAAACATCAACATTGCTTCTATTTTGTTCATCTAGAGGCATTAAATCACCCCTTTCTAGAATCAAAATCTTTTTGCCGCTTGATGCGAGTTTATAAGCTAGAGTTCCTCCGCCAGCACCAGTGCCAACTATGATCACATCATAAACCTGATCATCTATAATCATTGACTGTTTCTCCTCATTTCCATACATAAATCAGTAGGTACAAAACTATCCAAATAACATCAACAAAATGCCAAAAAAGGGAAGTTGCTGAAACCCCGAATTCGCCTTTATCGTAATTGCCTGGTATAAACGAACGCCGCAACATGATCAATTGCAATATCACGCCACTAATAACATGCAAACCATGAAAGCCGGTCAGGAGATAAAAAACTCCTCCAAAGATCCCGTCAGTAAACCCAAACTCCAATCCACCCCATTCTTTTGCTTGGCCATACAGAAAATAGAGCCCCATTAATATGGTCAAGAACCAAAAGATACGAAAACCCCAAAGGTTTTTATCATGAAGATAGCGCTCAGCTACATAGATGACAAAACTACTAGATACCAAAACCAAGGTATTGATAAAGGGTGTTTTAGTATCCAGCTCAGCCAAACCGGCCGGGAGCCAGTCCACTGTACTTGTTTTGTAGACAAAATAGCCTACAAAAAAACTCAAAAAAATAACACTCTCAGAAAGAAGGAAGACGATAAAACCGAACATGCTATTGCCAGAGTTTTCATGTTCATGGGAAGTGATAGCATTATTACTACTCATGACTCATCTCCAGTCGATCAGAATTAGCAACCAAAGCATGATCTCCTCCATAACCATAGGGTGTTGAGATTACAATGGGCAACTCTTCAAAGTTTTCAACCGAAGGAGGAGAAGAGAGTAACCATTCCAGACCAATTGCCCGCCACGGATTTTTGGGAGCTTTTTCTCCCTGACTCCAAGAGCCAATCATATTCAATATGAAAGGCACGGTAGAAACTCCCAGTAAAAAAGCGCCAATACTAGCCAATACATTCCAAAATATGAATTCAGAATCATAGGAAGCAACCCTGCGTGGCATTCCTTGAAGCCCTAAGGGATGCATGGGGAAAAAAGTAAGATTGGTTCCAATAAAAGTCAGGAAAAAATGCAATTTTCCCAGCCCTTCAGAGTACATTCGTCCGATCATTTTGGGAAACCAATGATAGAGAGCAGCATAAATTCCCATTACAACCGCCCCATAGACAACATAATGAAAATGACCAACTACAAAATAGGTGTTATTAACATGAATATCAATAGGAACAGCAGCAAGCATGATGCCGGTGATTCCGGCAAAGACAAACATCACTAGACCTCCTAGAGCAAAGAGCATGGCTGTATTTAATGTCAACTTTCCTCCCCAGATTGTAGCTACCCAAGCAAAAACCTTAATTCCTGTAGGTACTGAAATTAGCATGGTAGTTGCCATAAAAAGCATTCTCATCCAATCTGGTGTTCCACTTGCAAACATATGATGCACCCAAACCAATCCGCTTAAGACCGTAATAATGATTGAGGATATGGCAACAACCTTATAACCAAATAGTGGTTTGCGAGCGTATACAGGAAAAAGCTCGGAGAATATACCAAATACTGGCAGGATGATCACGTAGACTGCAGGATGGGAATAAAACCAGAAAAAGTGCTGAAATAAAACTGGATCTCCTCCTTTGGCTGGATCAAAAAAGCTAGTACCTATAGTTAGGTCAAAGAGTAGCATTACTGCTCCTGCTGTTAAAGCTGGCAAGCCAAACAACTGAATAATTTGGGCCGCTAAAACTGTCCAGACAAATGCCGGCATTCGAAAAAAAGTCATCCCTGGAGAGCGCATCCTAAAGATCGTGGTTACAAAATTTACTGCTCCCATAATTGAGGAAACACCAGAAAGAGCAACTGCCAATACCCAGAGCACCTGACCTGTAATCAAATTTCCAGTGGGATTTTGTAAGCTTACTGGAGGATAGGACCACCAGCCCGATTGAGCTGGACCACCTGGAACCAAAAAACTAAGCATCATAATTGCACCAAAAACCGGTACCATCCAGAAGGCTGCTGCATTCAAGCGAGGAAAGGCCATATCCCTTGCCCCAATCATCAAAGGTACAAGGTAGTTAGATAGTCCAACCAAAACAGGAAATGTCCATAAAAAAAGCATGATAGTACCATGCATAGTGAACATAGCATTGTAAACTGTTCGGTCAACTAGATTTGCCTCTGGAGTGATTAATTCACCCCGGATTATCATCGCTAATAATCCTCCAACCAAAAAGAAAAAGAAAGACGTAACTATATATTGAATACCAATGACTTTATGGTCGGTACTAAAGCTAAAATAACGTCGCCAGTTTACCGATTCAATAGTTATATCCGCTGATTGGTTGATCATGGTTCATGTTCCTGAAGATAAATTATTGACTAATGGTGGCTCTGCAGGTTCAATACTGGGCCAGCCTCTCATTTTGGACTTTTTATATTCTTGATAAGCTTGGTTATAAGTTGGTATCGGTTTGGTTTTGGCAGATTGAGTTAACCATCTTTTGTATTCATCGGGCGATTCGACGATTACATTACTCTGCATCGCCGCAAAATACGTTCCGCTATATTGGGAATCGCGCAGGCGATATTTTCCCTCTAGTATCGGGGTAAATTCAAAGTCAGTTACCCTGCCAGGAATAATATCTTGCTTTACTCGAAAAGCTGGAACATATAAACCATGAATTACATCCTCAGATTGGAGTTTTAAAAGCGCCCTTTGGTTAACTGGTAAATGCAGTTCGCTACTGACAACATTTGCATCAGGATAGTGAAATTCCCAAGCCCATTGACGCGAATAGACCTCAATAGCCCCCGAGCTATTTCTAACGCTAGAATTATGGTGTGATCCTTGGATAGACATTTGACTATAGACTTGATAGCTATAGAACGCAATCCAAATCACCAAGAGCAAAGGAATTATAGTCCAGACAATTTCTAAAGTGTTGTTACCTTCTATAGCGGGTCCATCACTATAGTCGTATTTAGCGGCCCTTTGAAAGACAACAGAATAGCTCAAAGTAAGCAGTACTCCCAAAAAGATAAAAGTACCTAGAATTACCAAAAAACTAAAGAGATCGTCTATCAACTTAGCCTCCAAGGAAGCTTGTGGAGGAAACCAATGGTAAGACATTTTTCCCATCCATAAACTAATCAGTGCCAAAATTATACTTGTAAAGGATAACTTAAGGATTGTACTGATTTTCATAAATTCTTAAATCACCTTAATAAGATATTGGGATTTTGACCATTACGCAATAGACGATCGGCATTGATATGTACGCCAAATTCAGCCGCCAACTGCGCGCCCAATGTGCCTTGTACAAACATCAGGGCAAAAATCGCCAATCCCGCCAATAAATACAGCCATTGCACCTGCCTACTAACATCTTTTCGCCAATAAAAACGCTGAACCCCTCTCCAAACAGCCATAACAACTATAAGAAACAATATCAGCATCCCACCAACACCATGCCAGAGCATAGTATTCATAGCTTCTATACCCCAAGCACTCTTGATGTTAACCGGAGGCTGAGCTAAAAGCATTTCATAAAACCCAACTGCGGCAGTAAAAAAGGTGATTACCGCTGCTCCTAGCATGTTATACCAGCCAACATCAAAAAAATTTGAACGGGTAGCAGGAATTGCCAAAAACCTAAACATAGGCTTTTCTAAGGGAAAAAATGCTCCTACAATGTCAAAACCAATGGCTACGATAAAAAGACCTAGGGTTAGATGAACTAAATTAGGATGGATTGGTATCAAATAAGGAAGACCATTAATGCCTATTTGATCGCCTAACTGCCTGATCAATTCTGGATTCATTAAAGTACTCCTTTTTTAACGGCGTCAACAACTGGTACAGTGTGCAATCCATAGATCCAAACTAAAAGATCACCCAAATAAACCTGCAAGCAAACCAATCCGCTTAACAATATTCCCATCAGCAAAAAAGCCAATGGTAATTCCTTGGGTGTTTTTGAACGAATCACATAGCGCCAACCGGTCATACCAGCAATGATGCCAGAAAGTGACCACCCCAGAAGCGTATGAAGGTTCAAAGTACTTTTAACAACATCATAGGGTTCTGCCAAACCTGCCTCAATCTGACCAAAGACTATTGCAATGAATATGGAAATAGTAGCAAAAAAAAGATTCCACCAACTCACTTCGAAAAGCCTAACATTACGAGCGAAATAGCCTATAAAATCACACAGTACAGCAAATAAAACCATCGCAATTACAAAATGAACTACGATGGGATGAATTGTATCTGGATAGGGAAGATTATGGTCGTTTAAAGGAGGGAGAAGGTTTTCCAGCATAAGTGTTTTAAGTACTTAGTATATATGCATGATACTGCGAGACCGATCTTTTGTATGTACTATACTGGATTTGCACACAGGCAACTATGGTTAATCTTATCAGCAGCATGTTGCACACCAAAAGATTGTTCAGAATATCTTAAGATTTACTTTTATTTTCTAGGATTTAATAATAGATAATATAATATCAAAAACTATCAGTTAATGCACTAGTTTGAACGTTATAACAAAACCCAAAAATTACCAAATCTTGCTGGGTCTTTATAACAAGAACCCAAATTATTGAATTGGTAGTTGAATCCCATATTCCGCAGGTTAGTCAAACCAATAAATAATATTTTTGGCAGGGAGAACCTAAAAACTGAAGAATATTAAGATGTTCGGAAGTTAAATTAACAATTTGCTGTAGACCATTAAAACTAACTAAATGAATAGATTGGAAGCACTGAAACACCCAACGCATGGTTGGAGTAGAAGTAGGCTTACGTATAGCAGTCGACAGACGGATTAAGACGTAACATAGTGGAAAAGTAGCAAACGAGAGTGGTAGTCTTAATGGCAAAACCCTACAGTTACGATCTGCGAGAAAAAGTCATTAACGCAGTTGAATTGGATGGACTCAAAAAA
>CAIPYC010000056.1 GCA_903869185.1 uncultured cyanobacterium
GGCAAGGGTGGAGAGATTGCTACAAATCGCTTGGAAGACCAAGAATTAGCCGTATTATCGCTGCATTTGTTGCAAATTTCTTTGGTCTATATCAATACTTTAATGATTCAACAGGTGTTGTCACAACCTCAATGGATGAAATTGATGAAACAGGAGGACTTGCGAGCGCTTTCGCCCTTAATTTGGGCGCATATTAATCCTTACGGGACTTTCCGTTTGGATATGAATGAACGGTTGCCGATTGAATTTACGGAAGATTGAATCGTTAAAACATCTTCACAGTAAAGGTTTTAGCCTATCTTGCCCCTGGTGACAGCTTCGCTATATCTACCCCAAATTAAGGCAATCCAGAAAGGACAGGATGAGTTTAAAGGTCAAACTGAATCAGCTATCAAAGAACTTAAAGACGATATCAAAGGACGTATCTCTATTCAAACTTATTGGTTTTTAGGGATCATTACCTTCTTAGTTGGTTTCTTAGGTAAATTTGTCTTCTGGCCTCCCCATAATCCCTAACTCACTGCTCCCCCTCTAGGTCTTCACTAGGGGGAAGCGTTCAACTATATGGGTAACAAAACTAGACCTATTGTTAGCCTTGTTAATTAAATGAACCAAATAACTAGTAATGTTACGCAAAACAAAATAACTGCTTTTTGATGTCTTCAAACACATTCCCCCATTCCCCCCTTCTCTCTTGTCTAAGTATTTATACTCATTACATAATTGGGATGCTCCCGGGGCGAGATGTTAGAATACGCCTTATATTTTAACAACAAACCAAATCCAATGAAAAATTTTAGTGTTTTAGGATTGGCAGCGTTCTCATTTCTTATTACAGCTAATAGTGCTAGAGCTGATCTAACTTCTACTTTACCAGCATTATCTTCTTGTGGGGGAGATTCTTTTACAGGAGTTGAGAAAATTGGAACTGTCACAGATAAAGCAAATAACGTATTTACATTAAATTGTGTAGACAGAAGTTACTTTCAAGGAGAAATATTTGTTAAGGCAACTGGAAAAACAACTGCATTTGGACGTTGTGTTTTCGATTTAGGAGCTAATTTTATTAATTATGAGGTGGATGCTCAGAACAACTTTAAAGATATTGAATGGGTAAATGTAAAGCCGCCTGAAAAAACTGTCGCTTCTAGAAATAAAGTACAAGAAAACATTGTCAATACAAATAATGATCCGACCGATAAGTGGCTTGGCAATGTTAAAAAATATCTTAAAGATAACAACTTAGAGGGTAATGCCAATAACCGAATTTATCTTTTTCCTTTCTCTCCTAATGATCAAACAATAGGTTTTTTTGAAAATGATACTTTAAATACTCAATATGTGCTGACACCTAGTGAAGCTGATATTGCCTATGAACCAAATGGAAATTCTACTATTACTCCCTTAATAATTGATCCTGCTCAAGGGGTACCTGGAGGTAATAGTCAAATTGTCGAAACAGGAGCAACCGTTCCAGAACCCCTAAACATCTTAGGAGCTACAGCAGGACTAGCTCTTTTTGGGACAGTCTCAACAGCAATCAAAAGAAGAAAGGTAAGCAAATAGTAATAATAAATTATCAAAACTAACGACCTCTAGTATTTCTCTAGAGGTTTAATCTTTTTGCCTAACTGTTGCGACCCGCAATTATAAATGCTTGGGACCACAATCATCGGCATTTTGGGACCACATTAATTGCAACTAGGATGACACTTGGGACCACATTAATTGCAACTGGGACCACATTAGTTGCAACTGAGACCACAATTATAATTTTGAGACCGAATTAAATGCAAATAAAAATCTCTAATCTCAAACTCAGTCAGGGGAATCAATAGACAGCTATTATACTAATGAGGTAACTGATTTAGTAATAAAACTCATCACCAAGTTCCCTTTTTTGCTATAGATAGAATTACTGAGTTTCTTAACCTATCAAATGGCGGTCTGTCAATGGCTTTTAGACTTGGTTATAGCAGTAAAGAAAACGTCCGTTTATTTTACTCTAGGCTGTTACCTATTTTAGTTATAAATTACTAGTTATTCTAGTTGCAATTAATGTGGTCTCAAATTTATGATTGTGGTCTGGTTGCAATTAATGTGGTCCCAGTTGCATTTAATTCGGTCTCAAGTGTAATCTCAGTTGCAATTAATGTGGTCCCAAAATGCCGATGATTGTGGTCCCAAGCATTTATAATTGCGGGTCGCAACAAATAGAGAGCTATAAAACCTATATAGACTTTTTAAGTAAAGATTATGAAGCCTACCGTAAAGTGGCAAGCACTGGAAAAACTATTTTTCAGGATTTAAGCTTACTATTTCCTGTTCTAACCTCAACTCTACACTCAATCAAAAATCTTTTCCCCTTTCCTGAGGAGGGTTGCCTTGATTGTGTCATTGTGGATGAAGCAGGAATGATTCCGCAACATCTTTTATTTCCAGCTCTTGTACGAGCCAACAAAGCTTTTGTGGTGGGAGATCCACAACAAATAGAGCCAATTATTCGCTTTAGTAACCAGATGAAAGAACAATATTTAACAGAGGTTTTCTTAAATCAGGGACTAACAGAAGCGGACTATGAACGTTATAGTCCGACAGTTAGCACAGCTTATCATCGTGCAGCAGGTGCGTCTTTCCATGGAGATAATGGTCACTCCATTTTGTTAGCTGAACATTACAGATGTGTGCCTTCTATAATTAACTTCTGCGCTCAAATCTGTAATTATAAATTAGATATCAAAACGCAAGATAAACCATCTTTACTTGGACCTAATCTGATTGCTTATCATATAGAAGGAGAATTTAAAAACCACATCAACCTACTCGAAGTCGAGGCAATTGAAAAGTTAGTTCAACACCTCATAGATTGCGGTTATTCCATAGATGGTACTAATGACAAAGCGATTGGGATTATCTCTCCATATCATGCTCAAGCTGATTATTTACGCACTCATATAAGAAAGCATTATCCTACTTTTACCTATGACAGTATAGGAACAGTTCATACTTTTCAAGGTGGGCAAAAAGCTGCAATAATTCTCTCTACTCGTCAATGTCTAGATTCTCAAAATTTACACTTTATTAACCAAAAACCAAATCTTCTAAACGTGGCTGTAAGTCGGGCTGAAGAACTGTTTATCTTGGTTGGGAATATTGAACGCTTAACTAAAGCAGGCGGTTATACAAAGCAGTTAGTTGAATATATCCGTCAGTATGGAGATATAAGAGAGTTGCCCTTAATAGTGCAACGTACAAAGAAGAAAATATAGAACTATTCTACTGTATTTGTGTCGCCTTTCGTCAAACAAACCTGTACATGGTGCTGCCATTTTTAAATATCTCTTTTTCTTCTTTATCTATTTTCTTATATTTGAGCTACTTTTGATCTCAATTTGCTGTAAGTTCAATCTTTAACTCATTAACCAAGTTAAATGTTCGTTGAGACATCTTGAGAGATTATAGTGTTGCTCGATTGTCTCGCGTGCCGCTAGACGAATCTTATGAGTTTTCTCTCGATGATCTAATACCTCGTCTACTA
>CAIPYC010000057.1 GCA_903869185.1 uncultured cyanobacterium
TAACATTTTCTCCAAAATATCCACTATTATTGGAAATTCTCTCAACTATGGATCATCATCGATAACATTTTTAAAATCTGACTGAGATAAACTACGAAAGAACAAGGCTTTCAGGGATTGCTTATCCCGAACTCAGGTTAATTAAAAAAATTGATCTTCTAAGTAAAATATTAGTCTATCTTTTTCTGACAGGGTTTACTATCATTATTGGCATTTTGCTATCATCATCTGCTTATCGTCATTGGGCAGTCTTGGCTTTTGGTTTAGCAGGTCTTTCGAGTATGCTCTTCTTGCGCTATTTCTGGAAAATGATGATTCAAGATCGTTTTTGATCTATCATTTTTTGTGTTTTTTGTATTTTCTTTGCATATTCATCTGTTTGATACTTGAGGGATCGAGCAAATTTTAAAGAGTTTTTGAAACAATCTAAAGCCGAATTATAATTTTGATTATCAAAATATATATCTCCCATCTTGTTATAAGTTTGCATTAAACCATAGTAATTATAAGATTTCCTCTGAACAACTATTAGGGAACGATAAGCAGATAGGGCATAGTAAAATTGCTTGGTTTGAACATAGAGATCAGCAATATCGGTGAGTGCTTCTTCTGAAAAACCCAGATATTTTAAAGACCAAGCTAAATTAAAAGCTTTTTGATAATTTTCATTTGCCTTCGGGTAGTCTTTGAGGCTTTTATAATCATTGCCCAAGGAAATCAACAAGCTTACCAGCAAATTGGTTTGCCCACTTTGACTATAAATATTTACCAGCCTTTCCTTATTGACAATAGAACTATTTGGTTGACTATCTTGATCATAGATTTCACTTAATTTTGTAAGATATTCAGCTTCCTTAACACTGTCAGAGCGAGATTGAACTTTTTTTAACAAAATCTCGTATATTTTTGCGGCATCAGGGTAGTCAAATTTATCTAGATATATCTTGGCGGTGGACTCTAAGGCAGCTTCTTCCAAAAGGGAATTTTTTTCTATTAGATCTAATTTTCTTTGCTGAATCAATAACAAATCATCTAGACTATGCAAATTCTCGAAAGCGTTAAACAACAAATCAAGAGTTTCTAGATTAATTTGTTTTTTGGTTTCCAAGTTCGTCTGAATCGACTTTAATTTTTTAGTGATGATTTTGATATCAACAGTTCTGTTGTTATCCCATGCAATTTTTCCAATCCTGCCTAGACTTTCTATTTCCTCTTTGAGGCCTAGATAGTGTCTTAAATTGATTTCTCTATACCAAAGTTCAAAAGCCTTATCAGGTTGCCCTTTCTTGAGAAGATCTTGAGCTTGCTGATCTAGCCTTTGACAAGATTCACCCAATAGCCTCTCTCGAAATGGAGTTAATTTTCCATCGAGCATAGGTGGCAATAGTGGATCACTGATATTTGATTCCAAATGTGATGGTTCGGCAACAGCGCTTTTCAAGAAAAGAACCGGTACCATCAAAAGTATTGCTAAAACAGACCAGTTCAAATATTTCATTATTTTATTTTGCAGTAGGAGAATTTATAGAGATTTTCAATAATCCACAGGTAGTTTAAATGTACAGCAATTATAGCAGATAACCTTCTTTTTTTCTTTACCCTTTTAGGGCAAAATGTTAGTGTATTAGACTACAAAATTTCTGATGAATCAGAACAATCTAGACTTAAACAGATCTATCAAAAGAGAGAATCTTTTTCGGCAAATCCGTAAATTGATTTTGGATTTCGCCTTGGGGGCATGCATCGTTGGGCTTATTCCCGGCCTTTATACCCTCAGGTTTGTTATCGTAGCGTTACTCAATGTCTTCATGATGTGGAAAATTGGAAGATATTGGGGGTTCCTCAAGGGACAAGATATACTCGCCTATGTTGGAAATCTATTTGGCGCACTTGGAGCTTTGGGATTAGCGATTTTAAGCTGGCTGATCGTCTTTGGTATTGGACTTTTTGTACCCTACGTTGGTAGTTTTGCCCTTGCTATTGCATTTTTTGGTTCTACCTGGATGATAGGACAAGCAACCAACCAGTTCTATGCCAACGGACGTCGCTACTGATTTTTATTTTTTATACTAAAAATTCCACAGATCTCAATAACCTTAGTCTGAAGTGTTTTGAGGGGTTCACCTCCTCTTTTGAGTGCATATTCGAGTTCGAGCAGATGAGAAAGAGCGCATGTGAGATTTCTGCCAGGAACTGTTTGTAGCTCCTTTTTGAGGAAGTATAGACGTTTGGGGTTGTTTAGTGCTGCCGAGGAGGCAATTTTAGCTTCATCTTTCTCACCTGCTTCTAGCTGTAATTTGATCCAAGCCCAGGTGCGAAATTGTCCAATCAAAGTTGCCACGATTCTCAATGGAGCCTCATTTTGATTTAACAGATCTTCTACTAGAGCCAGAGCCTGGGAAGTTTCCCCGTTTAGCATGGCGGTACTTAATTGGAGACTGTTTTGAGAAGAATTGTTAACCAACGGAGTGATAGTACTAGCCGATAAGGGACCTGGAAAAGATAACTGGTAGAGAGAAATTTTCTCTAGAGTATTCCAGATAGCTCGAGAATCGTTACCAATCGATTCAACCAGAAGTTCCATCGCATCTGGGGTTAAACTGATATTTTTAACCGAAGCAATACGTTTAATCTCTACCGCAATCTCTTCAGTCTTCCAGGCTGATAATAATGAAAATTCCTTGAACTGAGCAATTTTCTGCAACAATTTAGTTGATTTGAGGCGACTATCCGGTTTTTTGTTGCTGGTCAGGAGTAGGTGGCTATTTTTGCCGATTGCAGGAAGTACTCGTTTGAGTTCCTCTAGAAGAGTTTCTGGACATTGCTGGGCTAGATTTGATCCCTTAACTAGAACTAGTTTGCCACCATTGCCAAAAGGCGGGGTCATTACTTCTGTCACTGCTAAAAAATGCGCTTGGCTATCTTCACCTGAAATTTCTCTAAAATTAAAGTCTTGCCAGTTTGGATCAATTGTTGCTGATTTTAGCTGTTTTACCTCAAGTTCCAGGGTAAACTCATCTTCTCCCCAAAAAAAATAGATAGGCATATAAACTCCCATAATGAATTTCAAAAAAGAACAATTAAACCAGAAGTTTTCTACAATGTTAAAGCGTTTGATTTTCTGCGGTCGTGCGGTAAATAAACGTGGGATGGTAATATAAGAAAAAATATTATACTTGAGAATTAAGATGAAATGCCCTTTGTGTGGTTGTGAAAAAGCCCACAAGCACGGAAAAACTAGTAAAGGAGGACAACGTTATTTGTGTCCTCACTGTAAGAAAACGTTTACCGATACCTTTGATACTATCTATTATCGACGACATCTTAATACTGATGAGGTACATAGTATACTTCAATCTCATACTGAAGGTAGTAGCTTGAGAGGAATTAGTCGAATTACTCAAAGAGCCTATGGCACAGTGGTTTCATTGGTGCGAGCAGCTAGTCAAAAAGCTCAAATAGTTCATAATGCGAAAGTGCAGAAAATAAAAACCAAGGAAGTAATTGGCAATGAAATGTGGTCGTTTGTCGAAAAAAACAAAAAACCTGTCTCCCAAAAGAATTAATGACTGGAGACTGTTGGATAGGAGTGAGTTTAGCGGAAAATACAAATTTGGCAAAATATGGGAATAGACTAAAGTGATAGTATGATTAGTAGTGAGTTATTTTAACTGGATTTGGGTTCATAGTCGTCATAAAAACACTGCTGGTCAAAGAGCAGGATTAATTTGGAAACAATGGACGCTTTAATTACTAAAGCCTTTTCCTCAGTAACCTATTCAGAAAATAAACACATCATGGTTAAAGGTGATACGTCTCCTCCATTCAAGCATGACATTATTTGCCGGAGCACAAGAGAATCCAAACACTGATGGGAATCACAATAAGCGGAAGATAATACTTCCCTGGTTGGTGGATGCTCCTGGTTTATGTTTTTCTCTGTTCTTTCAATACGAGCAGATGATTGAGCCGGAGCCGATTGTAGCGCTGCACCCATAAACAAGGTAGGTTTAAGATTGTTCCTAAGGTGAGATTTATCAGTACACCCCAACTAGGAGTCCAGATCATGGTGACTAACCAGAACAGCCAGATAACGATGTGAACGTATTCTGCCCGACGGGTTTCAGTTAAAAAACGGGACATAATTGCATAGTCCCCACCGCTAACGGAGCTTTTGCGAAACCCTCCTTGGAAGAAATCTCCTGCTTCTGGCAATCGGTCCTTCCAGCGCTTGATCTGCAGTACCTGATCATACCCGCGACGATCTTCTCCCCATGGGCGTGGTCGGGTTAAGCAAGTGTCTGTTTCTAGAAGTTTGAGGGGAAGTCGATGTCCTACAAAACCTATCAAAAATGACCATGTGGCCCAACCGCCTATACACAGTCCGGCAATGACTCCATCCGGTAGCTGTAGTATAGGTAAAATCATTCACCTTGCCATCGAGTGCTGATCATTCGTCCTTTCCATTCAATTTGTCCCCGTTCAAGATTCAAAATTGCCAACCCGAACACTCCAATGAAGAAAATAACCGGAATAGGGAAGAACAATGCAGTAAAATTGAATGCTCCCACCGGTCTAATGATGATTGCTAACTGAATAGCGAAAGCAAGATAAAATAGTACGTTATATAGCAAAGAAGAATTCCCGACTATCGGCCAGCCAAATAGGGATGCTGGTAGACACCAAGCTGCCCAGAACAATCCTGAAATCCAGAGCACAACGGCCAGCATTCGCACCCAAGAGACTTGCCCAGCTGCTGTCGCAAAGTTTTTGTTGAAACCAATAACTAGGTCACGCATCCCACCAGGGTACATTCGATAGTTTAGTTGTTCATACCCTATATAGGCACTCGTCAGTAGCCCTGCCCTTTCATAAACATGAGCAATAAACCAGTCTTCAACCACATATCCTGCCACAGCATCGTGGCGACCGGCCCGCTCGTAGTCATCCTTGCTAGTCGTCATGGCTGGACCAAAAGCCACGTCTCCTCCTGCGCCAAGTTTGACAGCCATCAAGCCGATCAGATTGAACAAAATGGCTAACTGTTCGTAGGGACGTTCAGTGCGGTGATAGGGCTGAATCGAGACGAGTCCCCCTGACTTTTGAACCGTTGCCACCAACCTACGAAGCAGATCCGCACCTGGCTCAGTATCAGCATCGAGAAATACGAGAATATCACCAGATGAAGCGGCATATCCAGTTTTGAGTGCCCAGTTTTTTCCTGTCCAGTCCATGGGCAATGGAGCAGTTTGCACCACTTTTACCCCTGCTTGTTTAGCAATCTCAGCGGTAGCATCAATGGACTGGTCATCAATGACGATGATTTCGTATGGCTTAAACGTTTGTCGCTCTAATGCTGTTAACAGATGGGGAAGAGTTTTCTCTTCATTCCTAGCTGGAATCAAAACCGAGACCTTAGGGGAGCCGACTACGGAAAGGTCTGGAAGCCCTGGCAACCGCCACATCAGGGACCAACCAATGAGCCAGCGCACCACCAGTGTGATGGACATTAGATCCATATTTTCTGATTATTCAGTGTATATATTTGAATTGCTTAAGCCTTATGGTTATGAGACTTAAGCTTTTATATTGTCTGCACCTTTGCGAGCAACTTTTTCTAGTTCGATTTAGTCGCAATAAAAGTGGACTTATTGACCACGCTCTTGACACCTTTAATTTGCATTGTTAGAGGCTCAATTTTCTTTAGATTTTGCTGATCGTTAACAGTTCCTGATACAGTTACAATTCCTTTTTTAGCATCAACGACTAATTGACTTCTGGGAATGTTGGCTTGCAACTTATCTCGAACTTCACTTGCGAGATCGCTATCAACTCTGTTTGTAGTACCTCCAGATATATTGTTCCTCTGTTCGCGTGCTCGTATATCAGAATTGAGTTGCGTTCTGCGGGTTAAGCTCTCTGCGTTTTTTTGGCTCTTTTGAACTACTTGCTTAGTAGGCGATTTGGGGCTTTCTTGGGTGGAACTAGGAGCATCAGAACTCGTCTTGGTGACGTTTTGGCAAGCAATAGTACCCGAAAGTAAAACACCGCTTAGTAAAAAGAGAATATACCTTTTCATTTTTCTACTTTATTAATTAAAAAATTAAAATTGATTTAGAGAATTTGCTCTCGATGGTGATCAACTACTCTTGCTCTAGGTCGGGTATCAGTATCGTAATTAGCAGCAGGGATTTCGCTAGTTAGATATTCGCCTCTAGGAGTTTCAAGGACATTGGCATCAAAAACACTCCACTTTTGAATGCCTCGATTGTTCAAAATCAAAGCAGCGCGATGGATTTCCTCTTCTGTGCCATTAACAACCACTACACAATCGCCTCTTGTTATTCCGTCACTATAGAACCGAGTATGCTCTTCTGGCAATCCACACTTCATCGCGTCAAGGCGCCCATATAACTCAACGCCTCTGAAAAGTTCTGGCTGTTCAAAATGCTGTGCAATCAGAGAAATTTGGTTCAAAGGGAAGTTAGCATTTCTTAGAGAGACAATCGCTGCTTCTGCATCTTGTAGGTTAGCAAAATAGCCGAGAGCGTATTTATTTACCGGTTTAGACTCTGGTATATCATAGATGCCCAATTCTTCAATTCCCCGACTCATGAGAATCGTTGTGGCCAAAGCAATGTTGTCAATAGTGCCATCAATGATTACCAGATATTCACCTCGGACGACTCGTTCGTTATAAACTCTAGCCCGCGCTTCGGGAATTCCTAAACCAATTAGTGCACCAATGATGCTACCACTAATAGCACCAATTGCACCACCAGAAATTGTTGTTGCAATGAGCGTAGCGGTTGCCCCAGCCAGCATTACAGGTCCGACTCCCGGAATCGCTAATGTACCTAGTCCCACCAGCAAACCAGCTAACCCACCCAAGGCTCCACCAGCCACTACACCTGTTACAGCACCTTCATCAGATTTATTGCCAACCTGCTTTTGTACTTCCGCACCAGCAATGTTATCCTTTTGGTCTGCATCGCGCACAACGACCGAGACTGCGTCCATGAAAAAACCAGAATCTCTTAGTTCATTAAGAGCATACTCTGCATCTTGACGGTTGGTAAAGACACCTACCGCACGTTTGTATTGATTTAAAGGCATTTCTTATACTCCAAATACAAATTGAATTCTGACTTTATCTTTTACTATTGTCCTTATTGAGAGCTTCACTAGCCTCAGCTTTTATATCTTTTGATGCCTCATATTCCTGCTTTTCTACTTGCTTGGTTTTTCCCCCAGGTTGGTAGTTTGGATTATCAATACTGACATCGGTTGCTTTTTGAGTTTTAGCTTCTATATCTCTCATGGTTGCTTTGGGGTTTCCCAACAGGTTCATTATTACGGGTTGTTGTACAGATAAGCTTACAGCCCAGCTATGTTGAGTATCAGTAACTATTAGTAAGAAAACTAAGCTAGTAATTAAGAAAATTTTGCGAATTAAACTCATTTTGAATTCCTGTTTTTTGAATTTTTTTTGGGGTGGATTCTGCATTTTTATTATGGTCATTGTTTTAAAAATCCTAATTTATTGCTAGGTACTTTATTAACTAGGGATCAAGGTTAGCATTTCTTTCGTCAATCGTTTCATCCTGACATTTATTTCTAATCTCTGTTGTTTGACTTGTTTGACTTGTTCCATATCTTGATTTTTATTAATATAGTTATTATCAATACACAAATTCTAAATTTGGATTATTACGCAGGGGATTGTAAAATAAATTGTGTCAAGGGAAGAGAAAAGTTGTAATTTACTAATAAAAAGAGAGAAGTAGAAACAATGCTCCTGAAACCAGAGATTCTTGATGAAATTCTGAAAGACTACAAAAACCCAGAAGACTTAATGGGACAAGGGGAATCCTAAAGCAACTGACCAAAGCATTGATTGAAAGATGAGTTGTGCGTCAAGTAATTGTGGGATAACTAACTAGGTCCTTCTAAGTTCATTGTTTTCAAATTAATCCCGCTTTTTGACCAGCAGTGTTTTTATGATGACTATGAACCCAAATCCAGTTAAGATAACTGACTACTAGTCGTACTGTTACTTTAGTCTATTCCCATATTTTGCCAAATTTGTTTTGTTTTCTATGCCATCGTCCCGTCTTTTGTCTAAGAATTCCATTAGTTCTTTCTATTTGCTGGGTTTTATCTTTGCCGATTTGATGATTAATCTCTGGTCCCAAAACGCTCTCATATTCATCCCAGCCATCTGTATTCCAGTTTAGACAATTAGTTTTGCCTTCAGTACTATTAACTAATTCTTCAATAAAATCATCTGTATGTTTTCCAACTCGGGCAGCTAAAATTAAACTACTGTTTTTCGCTGCTAGTTTTTCCGTGTTTGTGAGCTTTTTCACAATCACATAGAGGGTATTTCATCTTAATTCTCAAATATAATATCTTTTCCTATATTACCATCCCACGTTTGTTTACCGCACGACCTTTTCTGCGATAAACTAGAACTTGAGCGTATTTATACACTATAGATTGTGTAAAAGATAAATTGTAAATAGAGAAAAGGGATAAGCGATTGGACGAAACTTACCAAGTATATGTTAATAGACTAGTGGAGCTGACACTGCCCTCTAGCTACCCTGTCCAACTAGAAAACATCCAAAAGTCGCCTAAGTTCCTAGATGGGCAATCTGTGCCGTTTCCTGGCTACAGTGTGATCACTCCTCCTAATAATGAGGATAAGGAAAATGTGGATTTTTATAAGCATCTCGAATCAATTCAGTCCCAGTTATTAGATAAGCTGCCCTCTGATTTGCTGATTCCTTTACCTTCTGGAAGTTTTCACCTGACTTTGGCTGACTTAATTTGGGATCGAGATTATAAGTCTGCTCTGGCAGAAAATCCTCAATTCGAAACTCAATTGAATAATTGTATTGGTGAAAGTTTTCTTAAGTACCAGCAAAGCAACTCCAGTTTTTTGGGACAATGGCAGATACTGGGACTCTTGGTTTTCCCCAGAGCCTTGGCGGTTGGATTGGTACCCAAAACCCAGCAGGACTATCAACAAGTAATTGAACTAAGAAGAGCTATCTACCAAAACGAGAATCTCATTGACCTTGGACTAGAGCAGAGATATTACTTTGCCGCTCATATCACGCTAGGTTATTTCGATCAAATTGAGTCAGAACTCAATCGACTGGATCTAGCTAGCATTTTGAACAGTTTCAATGATAAATGGCTGGAGATGGAACCTCAAATCTTTACACTCAAAGAGATTCAGCTGCGTCAGTTTAGCGACATGATTTCTTACAAACGCCAGGGCGATTGGCCATCCCTGGAATTGTAAAAAGATAGTCTCTAGAGATGTAATAAAACTTAACCTTTTGTTATATCAGAATGTTGCACAAAATAGTATGGTTTAGAAAGTAAAGGTTATTTTTTTGGCGCACCTATAGGCGCTGGTTTTAACTAAAAAAGGTAAGAACTAATGGCATTAGAAAAAGGATCAAAAGTTAGAATTTTACGCAAAGAGTCTTATTGGTACGGTGATGTTGGTACCGTAGTCAGCGTTGAAAAGGCTGCTATACGCTATCCTTTAACTGTTCGTTTTGAGAAAGTCAACTATACTGGCTTCAGTGGTAGTGCATCCGGTCTAAATACTAACAACTTTGCCGAGAGCGAATTGAAGGAAGTCTCTGCCCCTGTTGCTAAAAAAACCAAGTAAGAAAGAGTGCCCGAACTTCCTGAAGTTGAGATAGTGTGTAGAGGACTCAACCAGCTTACTTGTAACCGGACTATAACGGGTGGGTCTATTTTGCTAAAAAGTACTATATCCTACCCTCCATTATCTCAAGAGCTTTTCTGGGATTCATTGACCGGTGTTCATATAGTCAGCTGGACCAGAAGGGGAAAGTATCTCATTGGATGTTTGTCCAATAAAAAAGGCGATCATTGTGGGTTTCTGGCCATACATCTTCGGATGACTGGACAGTTGCTCTTTGTAGAACAAGACGAACCTATCTCTAAACATACTAGGGTTCGTTTTTTCTTTGGAGAGAGTCAAGAGTTAAGATTTGTAGATATTCGGACTTTTGGCAAGATTTGGCTAATCCCTGCTGTTATGCAGCCAGAAACGGTGATCTTTTCCTTAAAGAATTTAGGCGTAGAGCCTCTATCTGTTAAATTTACAACAGATTACCTAATTGACAGGTTGGACAAGAGCAATAGCAAAATTAAGAATATTCTTTTGGATCAAAAGGTCATCGCGGGAATTGGGAATATCTATGCCGATGAATCCTTGTTTGAGAGCCGAATTCATCCAAAGTCCCCGGCTTCTTGTTTAACTATAGAAAATTGGCAAGACCTACAAAAGGCTATTGTCAAGGTTTTAAAAAAAGGAATCGAGCAAGGTGGAACAACTATTAGAGATTTTCGCACTGTTACTGGGATCAATGGTAACTATGGGGGTGTAGCCTGGGTCTATGGCCGTACTGGAAAACCGTGTAGAATTTGTGATACTCCTATTGAAAAAATCACTTTAGGAGGTCGTTCTAGCCATTTTTGCCCCAGATGTCAACCAATTTCAATCCAGCCAAATCCTTAATTTTAAATAAAAATATGAGCACAGAGGAAATAGTAAGGTTAATAGATGGTGAAAATTGGGGAATCTTGGAGCTAACAGGTAAAGATCGCCAGCAATTTCTTCATAACCAGACTACTAACGATATCAACCGATTAACTCCTGGTAAGGGAATTGATACAGTTTTTGTCAGTTCCACCGCCAGAACGCTAGAAATAGCTACTGTATATAATTTGGAAGATTCCATCTGGATTATAGTTTCTAGAGAGACAAGGGAATTCCTCTTACAATGGATAGATCGCTATATATTTCCGGCAGATCATGTAAATATTCAGGATATAACTTCAAAATACCGAATATTGAAATTAATAGGTGATCAGGCCGGTCAGCTGCTTCGACAAATATCATCTGTTGACTTGACTACAGGCAACTACGGGGATCATCAGTTACTGGGCTCACCCAGGGTTGCCATAGGGACAGGTTTGGATTTACCCGGATATACTTTGATGATTCCAGAGCAGGAGTATTATAGCTATAAAGAGCTTTTGCTTGCACTAGGAACAATTGAGCTTTCCCACGAACAACAAGAGGAGCTACGTATTAGGCAGGGTAAACCTCGTTCCGGGCGCGAGCTAACCGACGATTACAATGCCCTCGAAGCTGGGCTATGGAGATCTATATCTTTCGAAAAAGGCTGCTACATCGGACAGGAGACTATCGCTCGTTTAAACACCTATCAAGGGGTCAAACAGAGATTGTGGGGGGTTGTCAATTTGAAAGAGGAAGTAGCAGCAGGTAGCCCTATCTTCATAGAGCATGAAAAAGTCGGCATTTTGACCAGTTGCTGCAAAACCATCTCTCAAGAGGTGATAGGCCTTGGCTATATCAAAAGCAAAGCAGGTGGGGAAGGACTGGAAATAACTGTAGGAAATACCAAGGGGATAATTGTTGCCGTTCCCTATCTTACTCATGATTATTATCGACCTTAAGATCTTCTCAATTTGGTGGCTTATTGTTGGCCTAGGCTAAAATCAAGAAATATTCATCCCTGAGCATAGCCATAATATTTTCTAAAGTTCTTTTTCTATGTCACCTGAAATCATTGACTGGGAAAGACTCCAGTTGGCCCTATCCTTAGAAGCAGAAAAAGGTTTCGTTGATTTACAAGGCAAACAGCAGCGCTTTAGTGAGTTTCTCTGGCTCTCTCTAACCGAAAGTCCACCGTTAGGAGTATCCCTAGAACAACGGCGCAAATGGTATGAATTAGGTCGTCAATTTTCTCAATACACTCAATTAAGTCTTGCGCAGAAGCAGCATTTGGTTGCGCAAACTCGCCGATTCCTGATGGAGATAAAAGATCATCTGGAAGTAAAGCCAATTCCTGATGTCAAATTGGCGCGTACGGTTTCTATCAAGCAGAAATTACCAACAAGCAAGACCATCTCCCCAGAGCATTTATTAGAAACTATCAGTGGACTTGGCGGTAACAAAGGACAAGCACTCAAAAAGTTAGGATTATTCAGTGTCAAAGATTTACTGTTTTACTATCCCAGAGACTATATTAACTATGCTCGCCAGGTTACTATCAAAGATCTAATTGCCGGCGAAACGGCGACTCTTGTCGGAACAGTCAAGCGTTGCACTTGTTTTAGCAGTCCCAAAAACAATCGACTAACCATTTTTGAGTTGATTCTCAGGGATCAAAGTGGACAGATTAAACTTAGCCGCTTTTATGCTGGCGCTCGCTATACCAACAGGGGTTGGCAGGAAAAATTAAAAAAAATGTATCCAATAGGGGCTATTGTGGCGGCCTCGGGATTGGTTAAAGCTAATAAATTTGGCGTAACACTAGATAATCCAGAAATTGAAGTACTCGAGAGCCACGGCGATTTTATTGAATCCATCAAAATTGGCAGAATCTTGCCGGTCTACCCTTTGAGTGAAGGAATTGCAGCAGATATAGTTAGATTTGCAGTACTAGCTATCTTGCCAGTTGTCGAACAGCTTAAAGATCCCTTGCCAAATGAATTAAAAAAGCAATACCAATTGTGTGATTTAAAAGAGGCCTTGGCGCAGATTCACTATCCCGAGAGTGAGGAATTTCTTAGTCGGGCGAGACGTCGGTTAATTTTTGATGAATTTTTCTATTTGCAATTAGGCTTTCTCCAGCGCAGATTATTGAAAAAACAGGAAAATCAAAATACTGTTATTTTTAATCCCACCGGTCGAATGATTGAATCTTTCAATGAGTTATTGCCCTTTAAGCTGACCCAAGCTCAAAGTAGGGTGATCGGCGAGATTCTAAAAGATCTTCAATCTAACACGACTATGAATAGGCTTGTCCAAGGTGATGTGGGTTCGGGTAAAACAGTAGTTGCAGTCTATGCAATCCTGGCGGCACTTCAATCAGGATATCAGGCTGCCTTCATGGCACCAACTGAGGTTTTGGCTCAGCAACATTATCTTAAGCTACTCAATTGGTTCAATCAGATGCATCTACCGATAGAAATTCTCACCGGATCTACCCGGATCGCTAAACGCAGAGAAATCTATAGACAATTGGCAACGGGTGAACTTCCTTTGATTGTTGGAACCCATGCCCTGATTCAGGAAAAAGTCAATTTTCAAAATTTGGGACTAGTAGTTATTGACGAACAGCATCGTTTTGGTGTGGGACAAAGGGCAAGTTTACTCTCCAAAGGAAGTTCGCCCCATGTTTTGAGCATGACCGCCACTCCTATTCCCCGAACTCTGGCACTTACACTCCACGGCGATCTCGATGTAAGTCAAATTGATGAGTTGCCCCCTGGCAGACAGGCAATTCATACCAAGGCACTTGTGGGAAAAGAGCGAAACAAGGCATATGAACTAATTAAAAGAGAGGTCTTACAAGGAAGACAGGCCTATGTAATCTTTCCGGTTATTGAAGAATCAGAAAAACTAGATGTGCGCGCGGCTGTAGAAGAGCATCAAAAACTTTCTGAATTGATTTTTCCCAATTTTGAAGTAGGTTTACTGCATGGAAAGATGTCTTCTGCAGACAAAGAAAATATCCTCAATTCCTTTCGCGATAACCTGATTGAGATCATTGTCTCTACTACTGTCATAGAGGTAGGGGTTGATGTGCCGAATGCAACTGTGATGTTGATTGAGAACGCCGAACGCTTTGGCCTTTCCCAGCTGCATCAACTTAGAGGTAGAGTTGGAAGAGGTGAATCTCAATCATATTGCCTGTTGCTTTCTTCCAGCCGTACTCCGGATGTAACTCAAAGGCTAAGTGTATTGGAGCAGTCCCAAGATGGTTTCTTTATTTCCGAAATGGATATGCGCCTGCGTGGTCCAGGTGAGGTATTGGGCACGAGACAATCGGGGTTGCCTGATTTTGCCCTTTCCAGTCTGGTCGAGGATCAACAGGTATTGACCATTGCCAGGGAAGCAGCTGAGAAAATCATTTCTCTCGATCACAATCTACAGCAATGGCCCAATCTCAAGAGTGAATTAGAGTCTAGATTAGAAAGACTACTGGGGGGAGATGTTCTAAATTGATAATATCAGAGATATAGATAACCCTTTTATTATGCAAATATTATGCAAAACTCATACATCATCAAGCCAGAAGAACTCTTAAATGACTTGCATAGGCAGGATATAGTCCTTGTTGACTGTCGTTTTAGTCTCCAGGATAAAGATTTGGGTTATAGAGAATATCTTGGGGCTCATCTACCCAATGCTTATTACTTGGATCTCGAAAAAGACCTATCCGCTCTGGCGCAAAAACATGGCGGACGTCACCCCTTACCAATTAACTTTCCAAAAACACTAGGCGATCTGGGAATTATCTCCGATAAGACCAGGGTCATTGCTTATGATGATTCACGCTTTGCTTTTGCTGCTCGTTTGTGGTGGTTGTTACGCTATTGGGGTCATGATAATGTACAAATTCTTGACGGGGGCTGGAGCGGCTGGAAAGATCTCGGCTATCCAGTTGAGACTGAGATTCCCAAACCCAGAAAGGCTTGTACTTTTGAGGGTAGTCCAAATATAGACTGGATCATTGAATATAGTCAGCTAAGGGAGCAACTAAACTCACAAGGGTTGATATTAATTGACTCAAGAGAGACAAAACGTTATTTGGGACAAAGCGAACCTATAGATCCAATAGCTGGGCATATCCCTGGTGCCGTTAATTTTCCTTATTTACGAGTAACCAATGAGCAAGGGTATTTGGTTGAGGATCAAAAGAGTCTTTGGACCGAATTCCAAGATGACGGACGAACCATTGGGATCTATTGTGGCTCAGGAGTGACAGCCTGTGTCAATCTGTTTTCTTTAGAACAGGCTGGACTGTTCCAAAGGGCTCGAATCTACCCCGGAGGATGGAGTGATTGGTGCTCTTATTTAATCAATTACTAAAAAAGACCAAGATGATCTTGTAAAATTCATAGGTAGTGTTAACTTATTTATATCAGTCCTTTATCTATCTGACATCTTTAACTTATCGACTATCTTTTTCGATTATTTATATTTTGTAAATATCAGCAAATCTCCGTAAATAAACCCAATATTTCTAAAATAAACGATACTATATGAACGGTTTGACTAGCTGTACTTGTCAGCGAGAACGTCTGTCTATTTTTATAGATGGCAACAATATGTTTTATGCTCAGCAAAAAAATGGTTGGTTTTTTGATCCTCGTCGTGTTTTGGATCACTTTACCAA
>CAIPYC010000058.1 GCA_903869185.1 uncultured cyanobacterium
GTGGTCTCGGTTTCTATGTTGACTGAGGGTTGGGATACTAATACTGTTACCCACATTCTGGGAATAAGGGCCTTTGGTACTCAATTGCTCTGTGAGCAGGTAATAGGCAGGGCGTTGCGTCGTTATTCCTATGATTTAAACAATGAAGGACTGTTTGATGTAGAGTATGCCGATGTTCTGGGTATTCCTTTTGATTTTACTGCCAAACCGGTGATTGCTAAACCGGGAGTACCTCGAAATACGGTCAATATTAAGGCGCTCAGTCCTGATCGAGATGTGCTTGAAATTACTTTTCCTCGGGTTGAAGGTTATCGGGTGGAGTTGCCGGATACTACTTTGAGCGCAAATTTTAATCCTGATTCGATTTTGGAACTAACCCCGCTTCTTCTAGGTGCAACAGTTACCCGCAATGAAGGGATCATCGGCGAGGGTATAGAATTGAACGTTAAGCATTTGGAGCAAATGCGACAGTCTACTGTACTGTATGAATTGACCAAGCATTTGATTTATGTTAAATACCGCGATCCTGGGGAAGAGCCCAAAATTCATCTATTTGGACAACTCAAGAGAATCGCCAAGGAGTGGATGAATGAATATCTAGTCTGCAGCGGGGGTACTTATCCTGCTCAATTGATCTACCGGGAAATCGCTGATATGGCTTGTGAAAGGATTAAATTAGCTATCACGGAGGCAATGGTCGGCGAGCGGCCAATCAAGGCTATATTGGATGCTTATAATCCCAAGGGCTCTAGTATTTATGTCAATTTCAATACTTCTAAAGAGATTCTTTGGAAGGGCGATCCCCGAAAAAGTCATCTCAATTGGATAGTATGTGATAGTGATTGGGAAGCTGAATTTTGTAGGGTTGCCGAAGCTCATCCACTAGTGAAATGCTATGTAAAAAATCAGGGTTTAGGGTTAGAAGTACCCTATCAATATGGTTCAACTTCGAGAAAATATTTACCTGATTTTGTGGTTTTGGTAAATGATGGAAAGGGCAATCTGCTCCATCTGATTATAGAAATCAAGGGTTATCGGGGTGAAGATGCCAAGGAAAAAGCTAATACTATGCGCAATTACTGGATACCTGGGGTCAATAATCTAGCTCGCTTTGGGCGATGGCATTTTGCTGAATTCCAAGCGGTTTTTCAAATTGAACAGGAGTTTAATGAGCTTATTGATAGTATATACAGCCTGCCTGGAATATAATATAAATCCGGTAAAGAGTTAATAACAATGGTGAAACATGATGGATAAGATAGATATTCAATATATCTCAAATGAAAATGGGGAAAAGGTTGCTGTTATTGTTCCTATTGATTTATGGAATGATATCGAATCTGAAATAGAGACTCAGTATTTGTTAAAAAGTCCAGCTATGAAAAAACGTCTTTTAGAGGCTAAAAATTGTCAAAATGATCTTGGTATGAGCCTAGAGGAAGTACGTGCTGAGCTTGCAATTTAGTTCTGCTGCTTTTGAGGATTTAGCCTGGTGGGTTGAGCACAATTCTTTCTTGCAGATATCATTATTAATAAAATTCATTTAAACTATGACTCCTCAACCAGGCCAATCCAAAAAGGTAGCATCTCTCAAGCATGACCAGGATAAGCGCAAAAATATTCCCACTGCTGAGTATCAATCTGTGATGGCCCAAGAGGAAACAAGTGAAGTTCAGGTTGCTTATGAACGTCGTAACCGGGATCTCGATCCTCAGTTGGTCTGGCGTGGCAAGGATGAACAGGATTGGTCTGATTTGGTAGTAAATGCTCCTGCTCTCTACATTCAGGAAAAGGTAAATCCAAAGGTATTGATTGATAATCTATTGCTTCAAAGTAAGGAACAGGATGAATCTAAGCAATATGCATTTCAATTAGATCTTTTTGCTGATTTTGATGGCCTACCTAAAGAGGCAACTGCTACTGATTTTTATAAGCATGATGCTAACTGGACTAATCGCATGATTTTAGGGGATAGTCTCCAGGTGATGGCATCTTTAGCCCAGCGGGAGGGTTTGCGCGGCAAGGTGCAATGTATTTATATAGATCCCCCCTACGGCATCAAGTTTAATAGTAATTTCCAATGGTCTACTACTAGTAGGGATGTTAAAGATGGCAGCAAGGATCATATTACCCGCGAGCCTGAACAGGTAAAAGCTTTTCGGGATACCTGGCGCGATGGTATTCACTCTTATCTGACTTATCTAAGGGATAGGTTGACTGTAGCAAGAGATCTTTTAACTGACAGCGGCTCTGTTTTTGTCCAGATAGGTGATGAAAATGTCCATCGGGTTAGATGTTTGATGGATGAGGTCTTTGGCGATGAGAATTTTTGTCGAGAGATATACTATATAACTACAAGTTTTCAAGCAGACAATATCTTAGCTAATACAGTAAATATACTTTTGTGGTTTGCAAAAAATAAAAATAGTATAAAAATCCGTCAATTATTCGGGAGTAAGGATCTTGGCGAACAAAAATCTCAAGAGTATAAATGGCTATATTTGACTGATGGAACAACCCGTACTATTTCACAAAAAGAAGCTATGGGTTTAGTGAAAATACCACATGGAGCAAAAGCTTGGCGTCATGGTCCCTTAACATCACAAGGGTTTAGTCCGCAGGGTTCAAAACCAATTATTTTCAGAGGAAAAGAATATTCAATAGGAGATAATCAACATTGGAAAATTAGATCTGAGGGAATTAAACGACTTGATAAAGCTGGATTACTACAAAGTAGAAAAAATAGTCTTTCTTACTATATGTTTCTTGATAATTTTCCTGTTACACCCATTACAAATGTATGGACTGACACTAAATGGGGGTTTGATGCTTCAGAAAAAAAATATGTCGTTCAAACTAACACAAAAGTAATAGAACGCTGCATATTAATGACCACAGATCCGGGGGATATAGTATTAGATCCAACCTGTGGGAGTGGGACTAGTGCTTATGTTGCTGAACAATGGGGAAGGCGCTGGATTACGATCGATACTTCCAGAGTAGCCTTGGCATTGGCTAGAGCTAGGATTATGGGTGCCAAATATCCCTATTATCTTTTGGCAGACTCCATGCAGGGACAAGAAAAAGAAGCAGAGATTACCAACACCAGCCCATCCAATAATCCAACTTACTACAACATTAGACAAGGATTTGTCTATAAAAGAGTGCCCCATATCACCCTCAAATCTATTGCTAACAATAGTGAAATTGATACTATTTGGGAGAGCTATCAACCAAAACTAGAAGCATTAAGAGAAGAACTCAACAGTGAACTAGATAAAACCTGGCAAGAATGGGAAATACCCAGAGAAATTGATACCCAATCAGAAAAAATAAAACAACTACACCAGCACTGGTGGCAATTAAAGATAGCAAGACAAAAAGAAATTGACGCATCTATTGCAGCCAAAGCAGACTTTGAATATCTCTATGACAAACCATACCAAGATAAAAATATAGTCAGAGTAGCAGGCCCATTTACCGTAGAGAGCCTATCTCCCCATCGCGTACTCACAGTAGATCAAGATGAAAAATTGATAGATCCATTGTTAACCAATCAAAGCGAAAAAGACTTTGCCAATCTCATCCTAGAAAACCTAAAAACCGCAGGAGTCCAGCAAGCACACAAAGAAAACAAAATAGAATTTATAAACCTGAGCGGTTGGCCAGGAAATATGATCTGCGCTGAAGGTCGTTATATTGAATCCCAAAACCAACAGGAAAAAAGAGCAGGAATATTCATTGGCCCAGAATTTGGAACAGTTTCCCGTCCAGATTTGGTTGCAGCAAGCAGAGAAGCGCTTGAGTCCGGTTTTGATGTACTTATAGCCTGCGCCTTTAACTATGATGCCCATTCTAGCGACTTTAACAAACTTGGAAATATACCAGTGCTCAAAGCCAGAATGAACGCAGACCTTCACATGGCCAATGATCTAAAAAACACAGGGCATGGTAACCTCTTTGTGATCTTTGGTGAACCCGATATAGACATTAAAGAAACAGATAATAAACAAATCATAGTAAAAATCAATGGCGTAGATGTCTTCCATCCCCAATCAGGCGAAGTACACTCTAGTAACTCAGATGAAATCGCCTGTTGGTTCATTGATACAGACTACAACGAAGAAAGTTTCTTTGTCCGTCATGCCTATTTTTTGGGAGCAAACGATCCCTATAAATCCCTTAAAACCACACTCAAAGCCGAAATAGATCCACAGTCCTGGGCCAGCCTCAACAGCGACACATCTAGACCATTTAATAAACCAAAATCAGGACGCATTGCAGTCAAGGTTATTAACCATCTCGGCGATGAGGTGATGAGGGTTTTTGGAGTAGAATAGTTGTATATCATAATTCAATGATATCCAGATAAAGGAGGCTAGAGCAATGACAGAGATCATAACTATGCCTAACATTTATAAAAAACTAAAGGATTATGGACTATCCAAAAAGTATATCCGAGAGAATGGATTACCTCGTTGGTGGGATTTTGAATAACAATAAACATGCTTATTTCTTTTATTTTTAATCAAGTTAATTTAACAGAAGAAAAATGTATAGAAGGTCTTGTGAGTAACATAAAAGATTTACGTAAAAAAACTGGTAATCTTCTTCATCCATATCCTGATGAACTATGACAAGACTAATGAGTATCTATTACCTTAGCCATACTGGTAGTTGCAAAAAAGTTAACAGTATTAGGACCTAGGGAGTCCTATTTTGTTTTAGCCATGTTCCTAGGACCCCAATCCGAACCAGTATAAAACGTAAAAAATAAATTTTGGTAGCCAAAGTAATAATTTATATCTCCTTTAATCTTTTATCTTGTATTA
>CAIPYC010000059.1 GCA_903869185.1 uncultured cyanobacterium
AATCTTTCATTGTGTTTGACTCAAATTTATCAAAAATCTAAATTTAAAATACTATTTGACTGATTCCAAAGATTTCCCGATTCAATGCTAACACTTTCAGACAAAAGCCTAATTTTTGAGTAATCCGCTATGCCTTAGAAGTGGTTCGGTTTTGGGTTCACGTCCCCTAAAAGCCTTGAATACTTCCATAGGAGGTAAGCTGCCTCCGAGAGAAAGTACCGTTTCGCGGAAGCGTTTACCAATAGATCTTATAGCAGTATCGTTTTCCAATCCTACTTCTTCAAAAGCAGCAAAAGCATCAGCGCTGAGTACCTCTGCCCATTTATAGCTATAGTAACCAGCCGCATAACCTCCAGCAAAGATATGTCCAAATGAACACAAGAAGGAATCTTCTTCTAATGGCTGGAGAACCATGGTGCTTTTGGCAATACGCTCCCTGACAGTTTGTACTGTTTCTTTTCCTTCACTTTGGTAACGGTGATGGAGCTCAAGATCCAATAAGCTGAAATGCAGTTGTCGCAGCATACCAGTTGCGCTCATGTAATTTCTTGCAGCCAATAGCTTGTCATAGTAATGTTCTGGCAAGACTTCACCAGTTTGGTAATGCTTAGCCATACCAAATAGAGTTTGCCTATCGTAACACCAGTTCTCCATAAATTGGCTGGGAAGCTCTACTGCATCCCATTCGATATTATTGATTCCTGCTGCTCCAGGATAATCTACCAATGTGAGCATATGTTGAAGTCCATGTCCAAACTCATGGAAGAGGGTATTGACCTCATCAAAGGTCATTAAACTAGGTTGATCCTCAATTGGTGGAGTTTGATTGCAGATCAGATAAGCCACAGGCAGGCGAACTTGTCCGTTAGACAATCTTGCCCTACCGATGCAGTCATTCATCCAGGCACCACCTCGCTTTTCAGCCGGACGACTGTAGGGATCTAGATAGAAATAGGCAATAGGCTCGCCTGCTTCATCTTTAACCTGGAAATATCGAACATCCCGATGCCATAAGGGCGCTTGTCCATCAGCGGCCTCAATAGTTACTGCAAAAATTCTCTTGGCCAAACCAAAGAGTCCATCGAGAACCTGAGGCAGTGGAAAATAGGGACGTAATTCTTCCAAATTAAAGGCAAATTTGGCTTCCCTCTGTCGCTCAGCCCAATAGGCAATATCCCAATGCTTTAGTTCACCTTGTCCGGCAAAAAACTTCAGCCCGTCTAATTCGGCAATAGCAGCAGGATAACAAACCTTACGAAGATCTTCTAACAGTTGCTCTACTTCTTGGACATCGCTGGCCATTTTGCGCGAAAGGCTAACTTCGGCATAGGAAGAAAATCCGAGGATCTTTGATTGCTCGCGGCGAATCTTTAAAATCTCTTCGATGATTCCATTGTTGTCCAGTTGGCCAAAAGAAGCCTTGGAGATCAGAGCTTTATAAACTTTCTCTCTCAAGATGCGGTTGCTGCTGTATTTCATGAAAGGTCCATAGGAAGGAAAATCCAGAGTGATCAGCCAAGGACCCAGCTCTGCTGTAGCATTTTCTTCACCTTCGGCTCTGGCTGTTTGGGCAGATAGAGCCAATAGACTTTCGGGCAGACCAGTAATATCTTCTGGCTCTGTGAGCTTGAGTTTAAAAACCTTAGTGGCATCTATCACATTGTTACTGAATTTTGTAGAGAGTTCAGCTAAACGCAAACGATTTTGGTTAAAACGCTCTAAGTTTTCCCCCTCCAATCCAACTCCAGATAGTTGAGCTTCTTTAAGGGTAGATTCTATGATACGTTGTTGGGCTGGATCTAGATTTGCCCAATCATTGCTAATTCTAATTGCCTTGAAACCTTCATAAATTGGTTTACTCTGACCTATCCTGCTGGAAAACCTGATGACTTCAGGTTGAATATTTTCATAGGCTTGGCGCAATTGTGAGCTGTTCTTGACTCCCATCAAATGTCCGACAATACCCCAACTCCAGCTGAATTTTTCTTCAATTGCAGTCAAAGGCTCTACCAAGCCAGCCCAAGTAGGAATGATATTGGCTTCTAATTGGTTGAGCTGGACTTCTAATTCCTGCAAAAGTTGCCCAATAGAACTCTCAACTTGGTCAATCTGAATATGGTCAAAAGGAGGCAATCCTTGACCTAGCAATAAAGGATTTGCTGAGATAGTCATAGTCTAATCTAAAGAACTTAAAAATTTATTATATAAAACCGGCTAATGAGGGGATGAGCAGATCCCCTGAACTTTTAGCATTTACGTAGATCTAGCCCCATTTCTTTGGCCATAGCCTGGAGACCTTTTTTTTCTATGGTCTTGATAGCACTGGTGGAGATACGCAATCTTACCCAGCGGTTACCTTCAGCCCACCATATTCTTTTCCATTGCAGATTGACCTCTTGTAACTTTTTGGTGCGACGATGAGAATGAGATACACTGTAAGCATTGTTGGCTTTCTTGCCGGTTAACTGACATATACGGGACATAAATTTGACTCTCCTGAATATACTGATTTTTAAACTCCAATCTACTATCATATACTGATAGTTAGGATAATCACAAAACTCAAGTTATGAATCGTCTATCTCCACGTTCACTCAGAAATGCCTATAGCAGGGAAAAACTGACCGGCTCTTTGATTTTGGCTGGCGGCATAGATATACTTATTGGTGGATTTGCCGATCACAGTACGTTGATTGCCTTTGGAATGTTGATTGTCTTGGGTTCGATCTCTTGGCGTTGGCTTCAGATCCAACCAGCACGTCTTACTGACAACAATGCAGCTTCATCTTCCTCGTTTTCCCGTAAGCCTATTCGCTATCTGCCGGCAGCATCTTCTCCTTTGCCTAATTTGACTAAACAAAGGTCAAAAGAGCATTGAGATCAAATCAATCAAATCCAAATTACAACCAAATCCATCTATATTTTTTAAATGCTTCGACTTGAGCGCATAAGCAAAATCTATCCTACCGGTGAAGTATTAAAAAATGTCACTTGGGAAGTAAAGAGCGGGGATCGCATCGGATTGGTCGGAGTTAATGGCGCAGGCAAAAGTACCCAGCTCAAGATCATCACAGGTGATATAGAGCCGACTACCGGAGAGGTGATTCGCCCACAAAGCTTACAGATAGGTTATTTAACCCAAGAATTTGATGTAGAGCCGACTTTCACGATTAAACGAGATTTCTGGACAGTATTTGACCAAGCCAACCAGTCAGCCGAAGCAATTGAACAGATTCACAAACAGATGGAAAATTCTACTGTTGAAGAGTTGGATCGGCTGGTACATAAATTAGATAAATTACAAAGACAATTTGAAGCCCTCGACGGCTATACCCTAGAATCACGCATTGAAAAAATTCTAGTAGAGATTGGTTTTGCTCCCGAAGATGGAGATCGTCTGGTTAATACCTTCAGCGGTGGTTGGCAGATGAGACTTTCGTTAGGCAAAATCATACTGCAACAGCCGGATTTGCTTCTTTTGGATGAACCGACTAACCATCTGGATCTAGAAACTATTGAATGGCTGGAAAATTATCTTAAGGGTTTGAATACTCCAATGGTAATTATCTCGCATGATCGCGAGTTTCTCGATCGGCTTTGCAATCAAATTGTAGAAACCGAAAGAGGAGTATCCAATTCCTATCCTGGAAACTATTCAGCCTACTTGGAACAGAAATTACTCAACAGCCAAATTCAGCTGAGTTCTCACGAAAGACAACAAAAGGAAATCAAGCGTCAGCAGGATTTTGTCGATCGTTTCCGAGCAAGTGCCACTAGAGCAACTCAGGCACAAAGCCGTCAAAAGCAGCTCGAAAAAATAGAAGTGATCGATGCGCCGATTGCCAATTTAAAAACCTTGAGATTTCAGTTCTTACCAGCCCCACGTAGTGGATTGAAAGTGCTTAGTATCAAGGATATGGTCTATAGCTATGGTGAAAAGATCCTTTTTCTCGGAGCTGATTTAGAGATAGAAAGAGGGGATCGTATTGCCTTTTTAGGTCCCAATGGCTGTGGTAAATCCACCCTGCTAAGACTGATTATGGGACTGGAAAAACCAGATGAAGGCAAGATTGAGATGGGAAGACACAATGTTTGTCCTGCCTATTTTGAGCAAAATCAAGCCGAAGCATTAGACCTATCCAAACAAGTCATTGCAACTATTCATGATGAAGTTCCCGACTGGAAAAATGAACAGGTCCGCACCTTGCTAGGTAGCTTTCTTTTTAGCGGAGATACGGTTTTTAAAAAAGTAGAATCTCTCAGTGGTGGAGAAAAAGCTCGCTTGGCTTTAGCTAAAATGCTATTGCAACCTGCCAATTTGCTCCTGCTGGATGAACCCACCAATCATTTAGATATACCAGCTAAAGAGATGCTCGAGGAAGCTTTGCAAAATTATGAAGGTACAGCTTTGATCGTCTCTCACGATCGTTATTTCATTTCCAGAATTGCCAATAAAATTGTAGAAATCCGTAATGGTGAACTGATTGTCTATGACGGTAACTATCATTACTACCAAGAGAAGTTGCATGAAGAGAAAGTCAAGATAGAAAAAGCTAAATTAGCCGCAGAAAAAGCAGCTAAAACAAGTAAATCCAAAAAAGGCAAATGAGAAATCAACAACATCCTCAGGAGAAAGAAGATCGCCAGGTGGTCAATCAACTTATCTCAGCTAAGGAAATAGGTGATTTTGAGTTGACCGAATTAGGCCGCTTGCTGATTCGCTATCAAAATTTTCCTGGAGCTTTAGGATTACAGCAAGATCTCCAGGATCTTTTGCAGAATTGGCAACTTACCCAGCAAGAGCTCTTTGTCAAAACCAGAACTATCCATGCTTGTGGCTCTCTTCGCGCAAACAATTGTGATCAAGAACAACAGGATTGGAGCTAAATATGAAAACCACAACATATTGGTCTGAGGCTATTACCAAGCCGGGCATAGAGTTTCCCTTGACCCCCCTAGAAGTTTTAGAAGGGAAAATACCCCCAGAAATTGAAGGTGGTTCTCTCTACCGCAATGGGCCAGCCCTTTTGCAAAGAGGTGATCAAAGGGTTGGACATTGGTTTGACGGTGATGGGGCTATTTTGGGAGTGCATTTTAATCAAGGAATAGCCAGAGCCACTTATCGCTATGTGCAAACTAAAGGATATTTGGCAGAGAGTCAAGCCCAGCGCTATCTCTATACCAACTATGGATTTAAATTGACAGGTCCAATATGGAGTAATTGGGGCAAGGAGGTGAAAAATTCTGCCAATACTTCGGTTTTAGCCTTGCCCGATAGACTGTTGGCGCTCTGGGAAGGTGGTAATCCCTACGCTCTGGATCTCAAAACGTTAACAACCAAAGGCATGGATCAACTTGATGGCACACTAAAGCCCAATGAACCCTATTCTGCTCATCCGAAGGTGGATTACCAAAGCGGTGAGATCTACAATTTTGGTCTGGTATTTGGGCTAAAATCCACTTTAAATCTTTACAAGAGCAATAAAGAGGGCAGGATTCTCAAAAAAGCACATATTCACCTTATGGGTAATCCGCCCTTGATTCATGATTTTGTATTGGCAGGTCCCTATCTGGTCTTCTTTATCCCACCGGTAAATATCGACATTTGGCCAGTTCTCCTGGGCACCAGTACTTTTTCTGATTCTATGTACTGGCAAAAAAGTAAAAGCACCCAAATTCTCATAATCGAGCGAGAAAGCTTAAATCTAATAGCCCGGGGAGAAACAGAACCCTTTTTTCAGTGGCATTTCAGCAATGGTTATCTCTCAGATGCCGGGCATTTGGTAATTGAGTTTGTAAGCTACGAAGATTTTAAAACCAATCAATATCTTAAAGAGGTAGCTACTGGTACAACCCAAACCTTAGCCAGAAGCAGTTTATCGAGAATGATGATCAATCCCTTTACAGCTGAGGTATTAGCTATAGAAAAATTACTAGAAAGACAGTGTGAATTTCCAAACGTGCCAAGCCAGCGGGTAGGCAAATCTTGGAGACATACCTATTTGAGTCTGCAAAGAGATAACGAACCATCAGCCCAAGAGCTTTTAAATACAATTGGCAGCTTCAATCAGGATACCGGAGAGCTCTCAGTTGCAGATTTAGAAGAAGATACCTATCCCACCGAGGCGATCCATATTGAACCAAATTATCTTTTGAGTGTAATTTATAAAGGCAAACAAGAAACTAGTGAGGTTCAGATTTTCAAAAGTGATGATATAAAACAAGGAGCTATATGCCGTTTAGCCTTGCCTGAAGTAATCCCGCCTGGTTTTCATGGTTGCTGGCGTTCAGCGACAACCTAGACTTTCTCTAGTGGATATACCTGTAATAGGATTAACTCCCTCAGCTTTCTCACACATCAAATTAACTTGATAGCGGTCGATTATAGCACCAGTAAAGTCAGCTCCCGTAATCAGGGCATTATAGAATCGGCTACGGGTTGCAATCACATCTACTAAGATAGCATTGCTAAGATCTGCAAAATCCA
>CAIPYC010000060.1 GCA_903869185.1 uncultured cyanobacterium
GCCCAGTTATCTTGATCAATCTTGAGAAGACATTCTGGAGATGAACAGATCACCGCAATTTGACCAAAGCGCAAATAGGCTGAATAGGGAGCGGGATTATTCTGACGTAGGTTACGGTAAAATTCCAAGGGATCTGGTCTGATCTTGGTCTTGATCTGGTTGGTAAGACAGATTTGATAGCTTTGCCCTTGATAAATTTCCTCTAGACATTTTTCGATATCCCCAATGTAGGTTTGATGTGAACGGCTCAGCTGAAATTTTATAGGCTCTTTGGAGTAGTCTTGGGGCAATCGCTTGGGAATGGGGGACAGCTCACTAAGTTCTCTAGTAATTTGCTCAAACCAAGAATTGGCATCCTGCTTGTGGCCTTGTTCAACTATAGAGAGCAGATAAATCGATTTTTCTTGGTGATCAATAGCGAGCAGGCGATCGGCAAAGAGGAACATCGCATCCGGCAAGCAAGAGCGATGAGTTAAAGTTGAGCCGCATTCAGCCTTTATTTCATAGCCTAGATAACCTACAAAGCCTCCGTTAAAATCAAAAGGAATTTCCGGACAATAACATTTTCGAGCGGCAATTTCCCTCTTGAGATAGTCAAAAATACTCTCTTGCGGTTCTTGAGTTCGATAGCTCAGCAGAAAGCTGTTGGGACCTTGTCCATCGCCCATAAAAGAAAAACGAGCAAGATCGTTGCTATCGAGCCAAAAGGCAGGATTTGATTTTCCATAAATATTGCAAAATATCAGTTCTGGATCATGATAGATAGCCAGTTTTTTGCTATGGATTTCCAGATTAGGCATATTTTTGCACAAGGGCAGACAAGAGACCTTCTAAGGTGTATTCTTTTGCTTGAATATCAATCCGTCCAAAGTATTTTTGAGTAGCATTGGAAGTCTCAGGACCTATCGAGGCCAAACAGACTCTATCTAAAAGCTCTAAAAGGGAGGAATTTGAAAGATTTTGCTCAAATAAATGGTAGCTATTGGCGACAGTCTTGGAACTAGCAAAGGTAATGATATCTATTTCTCGGGCTAGTAGGGCTTCTTTAACAGGTTCTGGCATATTCCCGGGAGATTTGGACTGATAGGCTGCCACTTCGGTCACCTCGGCTCCCTGACTTGTGAGATCTCTAACTAAGACATCCCTTCCGCCGGTCTCTACCCGAGGAAATAATATCTTTTTACCCTGCAAAATTACAGGAAAATGTTCGACCAAAGCATCTGCAATATAATCGGGCGGAATGAAATCTGGCTTGATTCCCTTACTGGTTAAATATTCGGCTGTTTTTTTACCAACTACAGCTATTTGGAGACAGGCTAAGGATCTTAGATCTTTGGATAATTTGCCTAGCCTTCCTAGGAAATACTCTACAGCATTGGCAGAAGTGAAGATCAGCCAATCAAAGTGATCCAAATTGGCTATTGCTTGATCCAATTGTTGCCAAGAAGATGGCTCAGTAATCTCCAAAGCCGGCATCTCTAGAACAATTGCCCCTTGAGATTGCAGAAGTTCTCTAAATATCTTAGAGCCATCAATTGCCCTGGTTACCAAAATTCTTTTGCCAGTTAGTGGCAGGGAATTAGACATCAATTTTTGTCCTGCAACGACTTCACCAATGACAATGATACAGGGTGACAAGCTCAATCTGGCCATCTTGATCCGGATATCTTGCAATTGTCCCAGATAAATTTGCTGATTGCTTCTACTGCAGTTGGAGATGATGGCAATTGGCAACTCTGGGCGAGAACCTGATTGCAAGAGATATTCTATGATTTTATCTAAGTTTTTCCCTCCCATCAAAATGACCAGAGTATCTATTTTGGATAGGGTTTTCCAGTCTAAAGAATCAGGTTGATGGGCGCTCAAAACAGCAAAAGTGCGGGAATGTTCAAGATCGCTCAATGGAATACCCGCTAGCAAAGGAGCAACCAAAGCGCTGGATATGCCCGGTACAATTTCAAAGGGGCAGCCTGCCTGATTGAGAGCTTGGGCTTCCTGGCTAATTCTGCCAAAAATCAAGGGATCGCCACTTTTGAGCCTCGTTACCTGCTTACCGGCTTGACAATGCTCAATTAATAGCTGATTTATCTTTGCCTGTGGAACGCTCTGACCGGATCCCCTCTTGCCCATTTTTAATTTCAAGCAATGAACAGGGCAGCAATCCAAAAGAGCTGGATCGACTAGGGCATCATAAACCACAACATCAGACTTAGCTAGAATTTGTTGGCCCCTGACGGTTAAGTATTCTAATCCACCAGGACCTGCTCCTACCAAATTGACTTTTCCCAACATTTATAAAGTTTTTTCTTTTACTTTTCCAGAGCGTGCTCTTGCAATACCTCAAGGGGAACTAATTGCAGGGTTGATTCATGAGTAGCTTCCAGGACGATAGGTGGAGCATACCCGGCATCTAGAGCTTCTTTCCATCTTGCTGCGCATAGACACCAACAGTCACCATCTTTGAGCCCGGGAAATTGATAAACTGGCATGGGAGTAGTTAAATCATTTCCCTGGGATTTACTAAAAGCCAAAAAACTATCGGTAACCTTGGCACAGACAGTATGGACTCCAAGATCTTCTGGTCCGGTCTGACAATATCCATCGCGATAGAAACCAGTCAAGGGCGATCTGCAACAGACTTTCAAGGAACCACCAAGGACATTACGCACTATACTCATTGCTAACCTCAACTCCTATCTGGAGTAATAAACAAGCATTGCAAGCTTAATCATAATTTATACAGGATTTAATTGCAGTTAATATAAGAAATTCTAATACACAATATACTTGCAAGTATTTTTGTTCATTGATACACTGAATGTATATGGGCTCTAATACAATCAAAATAACCACAAAGAGCCCAACTTCAAAACAAATCAAAAACTATGGAACCATTAACCCAAGCGCAGAAAGAGCTATATGATTGGCTTATTGAATATATAAGGACAACTCAGCATGCGCCATCGATACGTCAAATGATGAGAGCGATGAACTTGAAATCGCCAGCGCCTATTCAAAGTCGCCTCGAGCGCTTGAGATCCAAAGGCTATATCGACTGGACAGTAGGCAAGGCCAGAACGCTGAGAATCCTAAGACCAGAACCTCAAGGAGTTCCCGTATTGGGCGCAATTGCCGCAGGAGGACTAGTGGAGCCTTTTACTGAAATTGAGGAAAGATTAGATCTATCCAATTTGCAGCACTCTAACTTTTACTCACTCAAGGTTACAGGCGATAGCATGATTGAAGTTCATATTACTGAAGGGGATCACATTGTCCTACGTCCACCTACAGAAGATGAAGAAATCAAAAATGGCACGATTGTAGCAGCCCGCGTAGATGGCGAAGGAGCTACCCTCAAACACTATCACAAGGATGGAAACAAGATCACCCTCAAACCATCAAATCATAAATATAAGCCTATAGAAGTCTCAGCTGAGAAGCTGGAAGTTCAAGGTATCCTGATTGGTGTTTGGCGCAGTGTCTAAGACTGTGTTCAATACAATTCGTACTTAAGCAGAACACAGGGAATCGAACCATTGTAGAGAGTAAGACGAGATGCACTTCTAAGTCCGATCATCTTGGACAATTCTCTATTTCCTGTCAGGACATAGGCGTTCCAGCCTTTGAAACGCTGCTTGAGAACATCTCCCAACTGTTGGTAAAGGATTTGGAGATCTTTGGCTTCTCCCAGTCTTTTACCATAGGGTGGATTACAGACCAAAATTCCGGAATTGGCGTTTGGCTCGATATCTGCCAAGGCTTTTCTCTGAAATTCGATTTCTCTATCTAGTTTACAAAGACGAGCATTGCTCCTAGCCTGTTGTAGAATTCCAGCATCAATATCACTTCCTGTAATAGGGCACTCAAGAGTCTTTGATCGACTTTCTGAGGCCTCTTTTTTGAGTCTTTGCCAAAGTTCCGGCTGAAAATCCAACCAGCTTTCAAAGCCAAAAGACATCCTTGATAGCCCTGGAGCGATATTTAAAGCCAGAGAGGCAGCTTCAATAGGTAAAGTACCGGAACCACAGAAGGGATCATACAAGCCAACCTTACCATCAAATCCACTGATCTCGATGATACCTGCTGCTAGAGTTTCCTTGAGCGGTGCAGGTCCCATCGCCAAATGATAACCACGCCGGTGAAGACTTTCTCTAGAGCTATCGAGGCTTATTGTGCAAATATTTCGATCAATATGGGCATTGATTAGTAGATCTGGAGACTTGGAATCAATATTTGAGCGCTTGCCATGGCGATCTTTTTGTTGATCCACAATCGCATTTTTAATCTGTAGGGCTGTGAAATGGGTATGATTGAGATTCGGATTGCTACCGGTACATTGTACGGCAAAACTCTGCTGCCAGCTTAAAAACTCTGACCAGTCCAGTTTTCTAATCTGTAAATAGAGCTGCTGCGTGGTTGCACATTCAACCTCAAAAATAGGCATTAAAACTTTGAAAACTAGCCTGCTCCACAAATTAACCTTGTAAAGCAAGGACTGGTCTCCTTGAAAATGAACTCCCAAGGCAGTTGCCCTAACCTGGTGAGCGCCTATTTTTTCCAATTCTTGGGCAGCTATTTCTTCAAGACCTTTGGCAACTGTAGCAAAATAGGATCGATTCATAAAAAATAAGGGAGATCATTCACCCTCATTGTCTCTATTTTTTGACGATAACGTTTTTGACTAACAAGTCACTATTGAGCTTGAGTTTAAAATCGGTACCCTTGTTGATCACCACTTCTCCGCCAGGACTGGTTAAAACGAAGGCGGCGGCAGAGGTTACTCCGGTACCGTTGGGCAAGCCAACCTTGTGTCCTAGATAATGGCCAGCAACAGCGCCGGCAGTCAATATGGCCACATTACGCAACATAGTGCCTTGGGTCTGCTTTTCCAGCTTGGTATTTACCAGGGTTGCATTGATAACCTGAACTTGTTTGTTTTTAAAGACAATGTCATCAAAAACCAGGTGCAGAGAAGCTTTTTTGCCTCTTTGCGCTTTGACTACATCTTCAATATGTCCTTCAATGACAGCGCCTTTTAAGAGAGAATTACCACCAAAGAGAGGATTTGATTCCTTGAGAGTGAAAGTGTCTTGATCATGGGCATTAGCGGTGGATATTTTCTTGGTTAGTTTGGCGTTAATGACTGTTCCTGCCTTGATGGCAACAGTAGTTGTACCTGGAATAGAAGGTGTTGCTTTTGCTGGGGCTGTTGTAGCAGCAGTGACTGGTTTGATACTCGCTGGTGTGGTAGTAGTCATTTGAGCAAAAGAAGATCCCATAGGAACTGCAAAGGCACTCGCCAAAGCCAAGGAAATAGCTGCGTAATGATTTTTCATTTGTTTGAATTGTATAAGTTCAAAGTTCTGCGTTGTAAAACAAGCCTTCACAAATGTACATTAATTTTCAGCAAAATTCAATTATTGTTTGATTCCCCTAATCATCCGGCGTCGAAATTCCATCGATTCACCCAACTGATTGACCAGAGTTAAAGAATGGGGATTTTCTATCATCGATCTCAGGGTATTTTGTTCAATCAACAATACTCTTAAATCTTCGATGACTTTGACTGAAAAATCACTGCTTTGATGACTAAGTAGGGTTGTTTTTTCACCAAAATACTCTCCCGGTCCAACCTTACCAACTGTCTCATTAGATAGAGTAAGTATAGCTGAGCCAAATATCACTATATACATACCCAATAGGGCTTCACCTTCGGAGACTATCACTTCATCTTTAGTATAGTCAAGCCAAATAGCCTCTCTAGATAATAGAGCAATCAGCTCATCATCCAATTTTGCCAGCAAAGGAATCTCTAGGAGAGATTGTCTATTTTGTTGGATTTTTTCCTCAAGGGTAGGGGGAATTATTTCTTGAGAAATGGCAGTAGAAGTTGGATAAGGCATGTTTAATCCAGCGCGCTTAGATGCGTACCAAACCCGGGAGAAAAATCGATCTTTGACTTGGACTTCAAAGCTGAAATCTCGAAGAGGAAGCATGATTCTATATTTAAGACTGAAATCTCCGTAATCTACGAAAGTAACCTTAGGGCCTGGATCGCTGAGAACTCCTTCAGTCCCCAAAGCCACTTCATAAAGTACTTTTTTTACCTTGGCAGGGGGATCATCATAAGAGTAGGTCAATTGAAGGGAAAGCTCGTGAAATTTATTGGGACGATCATAATTCCTGACCCGGTTTTTAGAAAGTTCTGAATTGGGAATAATCACCATATTGCCATCTTTGGTCAGAACGTGAACTGAACGCCAGGTGATTTCTCTAACCTTGCCAGAGGTTTCTCCTACCTGGATCCAATCTCCCAACTTAAAAGGTTGCTCAAATAGAAGCACCACGCCAGAGAAAATATTGCCCAGGCTATCTTGCAAGGCCAGACCTATCACTAGAGAACCCACACCGAGAGCTGTTACAAGACTCCCTAGGTCTTGACCCCAGACCATCGATAATACTATTGCCGCTCCCACAAGAACCAGAAAAAGTCGGCCAGCATCGAGCATGATTTTGGGAACTTTAGACTGCCAACTCCCCTCAGGTGCGCCCTCAAATAAAATCAAGTTCAATAGGGTCAATGCTGTAAAAATGATCGAGATCCACATCACAGTAGCGGATATACGCACAAGAGGACCACTGCTGGCTCGCCCAATGATTTTATGGAGCACTATGTAGGCTACGGCCGCCGGGATGATTAAATTGCGCGTAGCTCCAACAACTGTTGCTATTTTCTTACCTTTGCTGCGCAGATCTATGAGGATTTCTCCCAAGACCACCATAGCCAAGGGAAAAGCAATCACTACCCAAAACAACCAAAATAGTGAATTACTCTTCATGCTTTCACCTCATCCCTGTCACTTAAAGAAAGAAAATTCAGTGGATAAATTTTCCAAACAGGGATATTTCCCTTGCCCTTAACCATCAAGTTATCTACAGGCTGGAAATCATATTGACCTACAAGAGCTGAATGAACCGATTCGCTCACTTGAACATTATTGGTACCGTCACACGAGTGAATCAACTGGGCTATATTCATGGTTTCGCCCCAAAGTTCATAGATGAATTTTGTCTTACCAATCACACCAGCAACCACAGGACCAGAATTAAGACCGATATCAAGGCCTAAATTGGTACCATGTCTTTGATTGAAAGAATTCATCTGCTTGAGAAGGGAAAAGGCAAAATCAACAGAGCGCTTGATATGATCCAATCTTGGAATAGTCAGTCCACATACGGCTACATAGGCTGATCCAATGGTTTTTTGTTTTTCTATGCCATATTCTTCAGCTGTATCATCAAAAGAAGAGATCAACTCCTGCAACATTCTCATCGATTGGTTGGCATCTCGATTCTCTGCAACATTGGAGAATCCCTCGATTTCAACATAGATGATAGTGACATTGGAGAAACTATCGGCAATATCCTGCTCTCCGCTTTGTAATCTTTTAGCTACTGGACCAGGAAGCACATTGAGCAAAAGTCTATTGTTTTCGGCAATTTTTTCTTCGATGATTTGGTTTTTCTCATCGATACTGCTGGCCATATCATTGAAAGTATTAGATAGCCTACCAATTTCATCTCTGGTATCTACTTTTATCCTGACATTTTTTTCTCCAGCAGCAATCTTTTTGACCGCAGCAATCAATCTGGCTATAGGGCTAGACAACATGCGAGAGAGATAGAGGGACAAAAGAGTGATTAAAGGAACCAGAACAGCAGCGGTAATGATCAATCGCTTGGTCAGCTCATCAATTGCCGAAAAAGCCTCCGATTGTTCCTTTCTGGCAACCAGCGCCCAACGGAAATTGCCAATATTTATAGGTTGAAAAGACGACAGGACATCTAAACCACCAGAGCTCTTATCCAATATTGATCCGGTTTTCCCAGATAGAGCTTCATTTACAGATTCAGTATGTACATCCAAAGTAAGAACCGGTGTATTTTGTTTGTTGACACGCTCTAAAACTGCAGGATCGTAGCCATGTTCTTTGAAAGATTTTAAATATTCGGCCCGATGTTCAAGAAATCTCCTCGAGGTGGTGCGAAATAGATGATCTTGCCCGACTAGGAAGGTTTCTCCGGTTTTACCCAAACCTGCCTGTTCCCAGTTACCGTTGTAGGTCAATAATCTATCTAGTTTCTTGCCAGAGATTCGTACAATCACTACACCAATCATCTTCTTTCCATCGTATATGGGGGAATGAACGAAAGCGGACGCTTCTCCATAAGTTGGGATATAAATTTCATAATCCTCAAGTCCCACATATTCAAGATCTGTTGTGGATTGGCGAGATTTTTGAAAAGCCTTAGCCACACCTGAATTTGAATAGGGTCCATCTTTTAGATTTGTTAGGAAATCTACCATTTTATTTTTCGAATAGAGAACCACACCGGTATCGGAATCGACAATATAGAAATCATCGTAATCGACCTTATCTATGACGTAACGGATTCTGGGATGATATTTTTTATGAACTGCGCTATATTCACTGCGATCATTGGAATCATTTAGTCTGTCTTTTTGTCCATCCTTGAAAGGGTTATTGGCTATATATTCATATTGGAGGTATTCTTGGCCAGGAGAATAGGGCAAGAAATTATCAACCGCGCGCTTGCTGTCTGTATTTTTTTCTAGTTGCGGGATGAAATTTTTGTTGTAATAATCGACAAGCTTTGCTCTTTGCTCAGGAGAGATAGGAACATCGTGTAATTTAGCAACAGCTACCTTAAACTCCTTGGTAGCCTGGATCAAGTTTGGATCTGAACTATATTCGAGTACCCAGTTTAGATTCCTATTAAAGGCCTTTGTGATATTGTCAGCTTGTATATTGCGTATACTTTCTAATTGATGAAATACTGCGGTTTTGATTCCATCTCTTCCGGAGACATAACCAACCCAGCCTGTTAAAAACATTGAAAGTAGAGAAGCTAACAACATGGCTAACAATATCTTTGATCCTAGAGTTAGCCGCTTAAAAATATTCATAATATTAGAAAAAACAATAATGACGTAAATTTTAACAAGCTTATGATACTCTTGTAAATGTTTAAAATAATTTTTAATGAAATACAAAGTAAAGAAAAAATTCTTAATAGCTCTCAGTGCAATGATTACCGGTTTCTATCCCGTATTGCCTTGCCATGCCAGCGGTTCTTATAAACCTGATAGAGTCATTGCCCAAAACCTTGGTGGCATAGTCCGGGAAATAGATCTAAATGATATTCCGCCGCCGGCAATTACTTCCGCTAAAACAGCCACAGATGCCCAATTTACTAAAGCCCGCAATGAAATTAAATCAGATGGCACATCTAGATACGTTCTGCGAGGAAAAAACCAGCAAGGATTCATTGTAGAAGTCCAAGTCAACGCCATTGGTACTATTTCCCAGATTGATGAACAGATAGACTCAAGTGGAGTACCCGAAACAGCAGTAAAAGTTTTCAAAAAATGGGCTCCCAATAAAGAGGTTATCAGCACATGGAAAAGCACAAGGCTAGGAGAGATCTTCTATGAATTCGTCATTGAGGATCATTGGCTGGAAATATCCCCGGATGGAGATAAAGTAGTTATTCATCGTCAAAAAATCAAGTATCAGTAGCAATAGGTGTTACTTGTGAAAAGTTTTCTATCAAGGTTGGGGAATTTTTTTTTAATATCTGTTTTCAGCTCAATCACGGTACTTTGCCTTGCTTATAATGCCAGTTCCGCTGAAGAATTGCAAATTGCTGGGGATTCCTTTTCGCAAAAGCTTTTTCAAGGTTATGAGAATGCCTACCAAAAGCAGACTGGCGAGAAATTTAAATATTTTATTTCTGGTACTCTCGGTGGCATCCGCTTATTTATAGATAAAACCGTAGATCTATCTGCCACTAGCGTAGTTCCTACTCCAATTGAAAAAAACCAGATCGACGATGGTCTGTTGATGATCCCAACTGGAGGAGGTGCCTTGGCCATTGTCTATAACCTTGAAGATGTTTCGAGGCACGTTGATTTAACCAGGGAACAATTGGCAGGAATATTTACAGGAACAATAAACAACTGGCAGATGATTGACAGTTCCTTACCCAACAGGCAAATCTATGTCGTGGTTCGTTCAGATAGTTCAAATAACAGCTTTATCCTCACCAAATATATACAAAAAATAACCAATGGAATGGTATCGGCCTCTAGAAAACCTGAGTGGGGTTTTAGGATATATTCAGCCTTTGCTGACGACAATGGGATATCTGGGGAAATTAAAAGGGTTGATGGCTCTATAGGTTATGTTTCCAAATATATTGCCACATCGAAAAATCTCTCTATTGCTCGCCTTGAAAACAAGCAATCTCGCTTTGTAGAGCCAAGTTTAGAAGAGACCAAAAAATCTCTGGAAAATATTAAATTCAAAGATGACTTCAGTATTGAAAATATAGATGATCCAGAAGATGGTTATCCTTTGGTGAGCTTGACCTGGCTACTGACAAGACAAAGATATAGCCAAGAAAATACACTTGATGCTACAAAGAAACTTTTGAGCTGGATCGTCACGCAAGGGCAAAATCTAAACGAGGATTTGGGCTACACTAAAATCCCTGAATCCGTTACCAAAAAGGTTCTAGAAAAGATTGATCATCAATTGAAAATCTTCTTTTAAAAGGGGTTCTTATCTGATGAGTTATGATGAGCATTCGTTGCCAAAATCTCTCAAGTTTTTATTGACTGTTATTTTAAGCCAAGGTATATTGACTCCCACAAAAGCGCTCTCCCAGGTCAACTTTCCCCTGGTTTCCAATCTAAAAAAAACAAATACCCATCATATTATTGGAGAGCCCCCTTCTTTAGATGAAATTTATAGCGTCCATCAACTAAAAGATGTCTCACCAGATGACTGGGCTTATGATGCCCTTAGTAACTTGGTGCAAAAGTATAGATGCGTTGCGGGTTTTGCTGATGGGAATTTCCGAGGATTGCAGCCGATTAGCCGAGATGGGTTTGCAAGTATTCTAAGCAATTGTCTAATCCATATCAGCCGCACTATTGATCAAAATATCCTTCTCAAAGAAGATCTATTGGTAATTGAACGATTACAAGAAGAATTTGCCTTAGAACTTCAAAACCAATCGCTTAAACTAAATCTTCTAGATAATCGCATAGCCTTTCTGGAGCATCATCAGTTTGCTCCAACTACGATTGTAACTGGTTCGGTGGATTTCAACCTGGTCAAACCAGAAGGATCTGATAAGGCGGCCTTACCTGGCAAACAACCAAGTGCAAAGCTTTCCGATGCCGTCACTTTCTCTGCTAGATCAATTTTAAAATGGGATACTAGTTTTACCGGACAAGATAAATTGCGAATTCTGCTTCAACAGGGAGTTGTCAGTGACTATGGCAGAGGGGTAACTGGAACTGACATGACATTACTCGCTGGTAGTACAAATACCAACAGAAGACTCAAGGTCAGCACTTTATACTATCAATTTCCTATTGGTAAAAGTGCGATCTTTGCCATTGCCCCTTCTGCCGATTTCCCTACCAGAGTCTTTCCTGCATTGAATCCAGTCTATGCAATCTCCAACTTTGGAGGAGAAAGTCCCATCTATTCCTATGCCTCTGGCAGTGGCGCAGTGCTCTACTACAACATAAGCCAAGAGCTATCCTGGGGAGTAAGCTATTTAACATCTACAGCAGCAAATCCCAGGGAGGGAATTTTCAACGGGCAACATACAGTCCTAACCCAATTAACTTTCACCCCAACCCAGAGACTGGGACTGGCGTTTACTTATGGTCATTATTATGCTCCTACACCTCTAACCTCAGTCAATGTAACCGGGAGCAAAGGCAGCCTCTACGGCGAATATCCTTTTGGAGCTATTACACCAACTGCTTCTGATGACTTCGGCTTGCAATTTACTTATAAATTTACCGATAAATTCATAGGAGGTGGCTGGCTTAGCTATTTCAACGCCACTGCGGTGGGTTCTCCAGCAGTAAGCAATGTCCAGGGAAATCAAGGTTCTACCGCAGAGATCTGGAGCTGGGCTTTGACTTCATCTTTAATGGACTGGGGCAAATTGGGTAGTCAACTGAGTTTTATATTTGGCATGCCGCCCAAGGTAATCCGCAACGATATTGCCACCCGAGTGGATCTAAATACTGCACTACACTTCGAATTGTCCTATAAATATCCTATTAACGATAATATTTTTATCATTCCTGGATTTATGTACATTATCAACCCAGAACACAATGCGGCAAATCCAGCTATAGGCATAGCTATAATACGAACTACATTTGTTTTTTAATTGAAGATTGCCATTTTTGAGCCTCAAGCTGTTCTACTGTTTTTTGCAAAGTATCTATTATTGCGTACATCTCAACAGGATCAAAAATCTTTAGTAAACTTGTCTGGGTAACTATTCCCAATCCCCAGCCCCAATTTAAAGATACAACCAGTCTACGTACATGTCTACGCTGCATCTGTTGATGAGCTTTCCATAATGAATCCTCTGGATTTAGAAGAAACAGTGGAGTGCTCATGACATCTTGAGCCTGAATCTTGGCTAGCTCCAAGCCCAATGACTGAAACTGAACTATGTCTCGTTCGGTTACTATACCGACAGGATTAGCTCTTCCTATAGAATCTTGTTGGGTGATAACAACACAGCTAACTTTAGAATTTGCCATCAATTTTGCCAGTTCAAGTACTGAAGTCATAGGAGAAGAACTGATGACCTCTTTGCTCATTACATCGGCTACTCTTCTTAACTTGAGAAGATTGGCCGGCCTCAATACTTGCCGGATACTCTCTGGCGAGATAACTCCGATTAATTTTTCCTGTTCATCGACTATCGGCAGATGACGAATACGATAGCGGCGAAACAAAAATAAAGCAGCAAAAACATCTTGTAAATAAGTCTGATTCAAAGTGATTACAGGCTTAATCATTACTTGGGAAATTTTTACATCATCAAAGCTCATTCCCGTTGCCGCAAATCGCACTATATCTCGTTCGGTGAAAATTCCTACCAGGGCAGAATCCTGCATTACCAAAACACAGCTCGAGCGACTCTCAGATCTCCCATTTTCAATCTTTATGGGGTTAAGATTTTCATCTAGCTTGCAGCTTTGACCCCTTGTGTAACTCATCAAGGAAATTGCATCGATCAAAAGAGTATCAGGTGGCAAGGTAAGAGGACTAGAGTCAATTGCATCTTCTAAAGCAGGAGCACACATCAAGGGAGCATCAAATTCCATAGACTTCTTATAAAATAAAGGACAATATATAGTATATATTTATTATTTAGCTAGGACATCTCCACATCATTAGAGATGTTACAAATAAATGAGCCAAAAACCTAATTTATGCGCACATTCACCAAATATAGGTATAGAATTAGAGATGTAGCGAAAAGACTACAAATAATTCATAAAACAAAGCCCAGTAAAGCCTTGAGGTTATGAATCCTTTTTAGTCATGCCGGAGATTCCAGGGTTTTTACCATAGAGTCTATCCAAGACTCTCTTGACTGAAATCCGTTTCCATTGCTGGCCGCGTTTGGTTTGATAACCTTGTCGATTGAGCCAGTCTGCTATCTGTTGTAGTGATTTTCCCGATTTATGATGGCGACGAATTAGCTCAATTAGTACTTGCTCTTGTGGTTCATCTATCAATTCTCCATTTACGGAGCGTTGTCCAAATGCGGGAGAACCAAAGCCAGCATAGCCGCCACTAGCCGCCTTTTCCTGCCGAGCTTGGATAAGCCTTGTCCATATTGGGTTTTGCTTTTCTGGGTTTTCAGCAGACATAACGTTTCTCGGGGTAAATCAACTACTTAAGTCTATCAATAACATAAAAAAACAGGAAAAATATGGGTACCGCAACTTTTATTGAAAATGAAGCTAAGTTTGATGAATTATTAGCCGAAGGAAAACTCTTGATAGTTGATTTTACAGCTACCTGGTGTGGTCCATGTAAGGTTGTTGGTCCTCTGGTGGATAAGTTAGCCCAAACCTATGGAGATAATGCCAAGGTACACAAAATGGATCTAGATGGAAACAAAGATTTAGCCAAACGATTGGCAATCAAAAGCATTCCTGCGGTAATGTTTTTTAAAGGTGGGGAATTAAAAGAAACCGTTGTCGGTGTTAAACCCTATCAAGATTTTGTTACTACCGTAGAAAAATATTTGTAGGAAGAATCAAAAGAATTACTTTAATCTGGTCAGTTTAAAAAACCTCAAGGTTCTGTTATGGCTATATCAACAGTTAATTATGTTCATTGTCCAAATTGCGGAAGTCTGGCTCAGAAGCGTTTCTATGAGAAGGAGGGCACAACTTGTCCAAATAAACAGATCGTTGACATAGAATGTCGCGTATGTGATTATTTTGTCGTAATGTGCTCTCGTAATGCCAATGTTTTGGAATCATATGCTCCGGGAACTTCTGTTGCTATTCTCTCTAGAAATCCTGATTTCGGACTTAGAAAACTAGACAGATATCTTGAGGAATATAAATATCAACCAAGATTAAAGCAGGATGCTTACGGTTAAACAATTTTCAAATATTACCAACATAATTCATTAAATATTTAGTGGAGCTAAGACCATGATAAAAGCTGAAGACATCATGACCAGAACTGTTGTAACTATTAGTGGATCTGCTACAGTTGCCGAAGCTGCAACCGTGATGAAGGATAAAAAACTAAGGGCCTTAATTGTAGATCGTCGCAGTGAAGATGATCCATACGGTATGATCAGCGAAACGGATATTATTTATAAAGTGGCAGCCTACGGATATGATCCAAAAAAGATAAGAGTCTATGAGATTATGACCAAGCCCTGTATAGTAGTCAATCCCGAACTGGGAGTTGAGTACGTAGCAAGACTTTTTGCCAATAGTCACATTCGCCGGGCTCCTGTTATAAAAGATAGTTTACTGGGAATTATTTCAATAACAGATATTCTCCACAAAAGCGATTTTATTGAAAAACCCAAAAGACTTTTCATTGAAGATCAAATAGAAGCAGCTCGCGAGGAAGCCCGGGAGGTCTGCGCAGATAAAGGGGGAACCGCTCCTGAGTGTGCAGCAGCTTGGGATGTGGTTGAGGAACTACAAGCTGAAGCTTCAGATCGACGGGTAGAAGGCAAAAAACAAGACAACGCATCATCGTCTTTAGAAGTATATTGCCAAGATAATCCCAGCGCCAGTGAATGCCGTATTTATGAAGATTAAATATGATATTCATTGATAAATTAAACGCGGCAATTGAACGAAATAAAAGTCTCCTTTGCATCAGACTAGATCCTGATCCTGAAATATGGCCTGAAGAAATTGGGTCTTGGGATACTGTTGGCAATCACCTATGGCAATTGGAAGAATGGCTAAAGTATTTAATTGCCGAAACCTCAGATCTTGTCTGCGCCTATAAAGTAACCCTAGAATTCTATCGTACTCTTGGCGATGCTGGAATTGGACTGTTGCGTTCATGTTTACAGGCTATTCCAGATAACATTCCAGTGATCCTGGATGCTCATTTTAGCGGGCTTAATACAAGTACGTTTTTCGCCCAAACAGTTTTTTTAGATTGGAAAGTGGATGCACTCACTCTAAATCCATATTTGGGACAAGATGAGGTAGTGCCGTTTTTACTTTATCGCGATAAGGCAATTTTTATTCTTTGTGTTTCAGCCAATCCATCCGCTGAAGTTTTACAGGAATATCCCAATGATCAACATCCTTTTTATCTCAATCTTGTTAAGGAAGCAGGTACTTGGGGACCAATTGAACAATTGGGGCTCCAGGCAGAGGGAAATACAAGATCTCTGTCTCGGATAAGGAATATTGCTCCAGAACGGTTGATTTTAGCTGGAGAAATCGCTACAGAGACCAGTGAGCTAACTGAAATGTTAAAAGCTGGACTCAATAGCCATGGAGATGGGTTGATCGCTTTAGTACCTCAAGAGATTCTGGGTGAAGCAATCCCAAGAACACCTATTCTGGCATTGCGAGATCAAATCAACCAAATAAGAACCGAAATGGCCCAGATGAATCCAACTTGTTCTCTGTGGCTACCCGATATTTGCTTATTACAGGAACATCCTTACAAGGATCTCATATTGCAGTTGTATGATATCAACTGTATTCAATTTGGAGAATATGTCCAAGCATCTGGGGCGACTTTTCCTTACTATATAGATTTACGTACAATTATTTCTCATCCTCAAATTTTTGAGAAAGTTCTATCTGCCTACGCAGAAATATTATTGAAGCTCAAATTTGACCGCATTGCCGGAATACCCTATGGTTCACTGCCTACTGCTACAGGTTTAGGACTTCGTCTCAATAGTCCGATGATTTTTCCCCGCAAGGAAGTCAAAAGTCATGGAACAAAAAAACTTGTAGAAGGAAAGTTCAATGAAGGAGAAACAGTAGTTCTTATAGATGATATTCTAATTAGCGGAAAAAGTGTTAGAGAAGGAGCCGAAAAACTCAAGTCTGTTGGATTGAATATAGAAGATATTGTCGTCTTTATAGATCACCAAGAAGGTGTTAGGGAAAAACTCGAGAAAGATGGCTACAGAAGTCACGCAGTCTTGACAATATCAGAAATTGCTCAAACTCTCTATGATTCTGGCCGCTTAAACTCACAGGAATTAGGCTATCTTTCCAAAAGTAATGCAGTCAATTAAATTCTGCTATTATGTTACGAGAAAGTAAAATTAGTGTTAATTATGATCAACCGAAAGTATTTTATCATCACATTAATTGTAGCCAGCATCAGTCTTTCTTCTGCCTCTGTTTTGAAAGCCGAGCAAACTAACACCGATATTTTTGATTGTTTCAAATCCTTAAATCTACCTCCAGCTCAAAACGATGAATTGCTTAAAATCAAACAAAGCGATCTTAGTAAATCAGATAAACAAGCTAAGGTAAAAGACTTTGCCAAAGCCAATTTGACTTCATCTCAGAAGATGCAAGTTAAATCATGTGCTCAGTCCGTCAATAACAAATAAACAATAGTCTGTCTGGATCTCTCAAGGTTGCCACTGTGGGCGTAAGCCCCTGATTGGCAATTCTTGTAATTGTGCCCGATCGGAAGAGGGTTTCTGTGAATCAAGGGGAGGAATCAAAAGCCAGAGGCTACTGTCAAGAATCTCCTCTCCGGCATTGGTGAGTAAAGTATCTTTAAAAGAGTTTCCCTCTCTGGTAACAACTTGATCAAAAAGAATAACCAGTCCATCAGGAGAAAGAGATGAACCAATATCTCTATAATCGGGCAGACTGATTAATGGGATAGTTTTGCCAGTATCTATATCAATTTTGACAAAGTAGGGTATTTCCTTGGCTCTTTGACTAGGAATTTCCTTAGTTACCAAGCAGTAGAGAGATGTTGCCTGTGGATTGAATTGACAGTTGAGAATTGAACCGGCTAATCTCAGTAATTCCTTAGAAACTCCGGATTTGTTGACGTAGTAAAGTGAGCGTAAGAAAGTCAAATCTTTTCTATCACGATTGAAATTGATAAAGGCAGCGGCTCTTCCATCACGGGAAAAATTCAAAACTTGGCCAAACTGTGGTAGGAAATCCAAAGGTTTAGCATCTTTTTTTAGAGGTAAAAGGCCAATTCCCTCGCCTTGGGCAATTGCCAAAGTTTGACTATCAGGGGCAATCATAAACTGTCCACCGCTGGCCTTGAGGGGCTCAGGCTCCTGTCCTTTTTTGAGAATCCAAATAGCAAAATTATTGGCATTGCTGCGCTTGACTCTTTCAACTACAATTGTTTGACCATCTTGGGAAAGATCAAAGTCATTATTTTGAAAATCTTCACTATCAAGCAAAAGCTCAAGGACTGGTTTTTTCTGACCATCTTGGTTTAAATTAAGCTGATAAAGATTAAGGTTGCGCAAATTGGCAATATTTCTGTTCCTTGGGGTAGCTTCCAAAAGAATACTATCACCTGAACTGTAGAACTTAAATTGTGAAACCTCCAAATCAGCAGGGGTGATGATCTCCTTAATTTTTTGTGTGATGTTGTAGAGAATTAACCGTCCTCTTTCTTCACCTTGAATTCCAATATAGGCAAAGGCGCTATCCCTGCTTTTAAACTGCGAATGATAGGGCTCCATTTTCCTACCATCAAGATCGCTGGCTCCTTCAAGATTAAATTGATAGTTCTGACCATAGGGGATGGGATTATCCAGGGTAAATGCCATTCTTCTGCCAGCCCAGCTAAACTTACCAGCAAGAGGCGGAGATATTTTTATATTTTCAGATACGCTCTCATGTTTCATCTGACGATCAAAGGTGAGAATGAAGGCAGTATCTTGAGAACCCACACTTTTGGACTGCCAGCTAAAATCTTTAACTCTAGGCCCAGCACCATAAAACTTACTATTAACAATCAAGCCTACTATAATTAGACTCAGTAAGAGAATCATCAGTAGTGCTATTTTATCAATTGGTTGTTTGACTATTTTGAGCATTTGGATCAATTCAGGGATATCTCTTCAGTTTTTGGTAAGCTTTTAAGTAAACCCAGAAGGTCTTTTTTTCCATCCGAGAGACCTTTAAGTAGGTTGTTTCTAGAATCGTGAAGAAGATAAATCAGCTCTTGACCAGAACTCCACTGCTCAATAGATTCAACTAAATGTAGCCCATTGTCTCTTCTAATGAGCAAGGGAAGCAACTCTCCTACTTGTGTATCAGAGAGTCAAGCCGTAACTGCTGCAATAACAGATCGCCTTCATCTTCCTTAAATCTGGTCTTGACCAATGTTACCTGTCCATAACTGAGATATTGATTCGAGGTTTTAAGGCGTCCTTGATCAATATAAAATGGCTTAATCCTTGAATCATGATTAATATTTTAGCTCGCCCTTGAGCAGGTAAAACAGCAAAAATCTTGGGGATTTTGAAATCTTCCAAAGTTTTCTAGTCCAACACTAGATTAACCTCAACATTAGTTGTTAGGGCTATAAAGATACCAGCAGAATTCAAGCCGGCAGCTACTAGTATAGCTGGATCCAGCGTGCTATTTTGGAATACTGTCAAATCATATAATTTTACTTTGGGACAATCTTGCGGATCAGTATCAATGAGGACAAAAGCTCTTCCCTCGGACTGAAAAAGACTACTTAACCTGTAGGGGTGACAAATTAGTTAGAAGCATTGTCTAGTAAAGATTATAATGGTTTGATTAAAAAAAAGATAGCTTGCCAGATAATACCTATGAGCTATCTAGTTCAAAAAATAATATTTAACGCTACAATTCTATCATACTCATCTGCAATCAAAACTTACCCAATCAGAATTCTTGATTTTAAAAATCCTTATTAATTTAATACAAATTCATCAATGGGTGAGATTGGATGGCTTGGCAGAAAAATTCCCTTTACTTATTAAATTTGAAAGTAGACACAAAAAATTATAGAGACTTATTGTCCTTTAGAAAAAACTGTTTACTTAGTTATAGATAGAACGAGATGGGCTAATGTTAATATTTTAATGATTAGCTTCTTGTATTATAAAAGAGCTATCCCAGTTTATTTTGAATTATTAAAACAAAAAAGGAAACAGCAATATTGAAGAACAAAAGAAAGCTTTATCTTTAGCGATACCATTGTTTAGAAAATATCAGAAAATAGTCTTGGGAGATAGAGAATTTTGTGGTGTAGACTTAGCTAATTGGCTTGTTCAACAGGATAAGACGGATTTTTTTCTAAGGCTTAAAAAGAATGAATATATGGAATTAAATGAAGAATTTATAACCCTACAAGAATTACAAATAGACCCGGGAATGTCTTTTTTCTATCAAGGAGCTCAGTACGGGACAAAAAATGTAGAAAAGAGTTGCAAAGATTACAGGAAAAGGGTTTGATAGAAAGTTATTAGACATCAAACAAACCCTTAGATATAATGAACCAACTTAACCTATTACGAGACAAATTGAAAACCCTCTTGGGA
>CAIPYC010000061.1 GCA_903869185.1 uncultured cyanobacterium
CCTCCTAGTCTGGAAGCTTGCCCAACGGTTAGGGGTCTTAATTTATCAAGTTTTTCTCTAGCTTCGGTTGACAATGTATTGATCTTCATATAGTCGAGATCCACTGGCAATGGACGACTACCTTGGCGCGCCACTTTATCAATCTGCTGTTGTTGTCGATGTAAATAGCCAGCATATTTGATTTCAATTTCTGCCCCTTCTTGAACCGATTGTGGTAATTGTGTATTTCCCAAGTCATAGTCAGTTAGATGGCTATAGTGAAAACCGGGCCGACGTAGAAGATCTGCTAGGGTAATTGAGCCCTTGATTTTCTCACCAGTTTCATTGGTGATGGCTATACCCCTTTGATCTTGCTCCTTAATCCTTGTTTCATGCAGGCGTTCTTTTTCGGCAGTGATTTGGGATTGTTTGATATTAAATAGATTCCACATACGATCATCTATCAAGCCTATTTTTCTGCCAAGTGGAGTCATTCTCTGGTCGGCGTTATCAGAGCGCAAGATCAATCGATATTCCGAGCGACTGGTCAACATTCTATAGGGCTCACGAAGATCTTTGGTACATAGATCATCTATGAGGGTACCCAAATAACTTTCCTCTCGCGAAAAAACGATCATCTCTTTACCTTGGGCATATCTAGCGGCATTGATCCCAGCTACAATTCCTTGGGCTGCCGCTTCCTCGTAGCCAGTGGTTCCATTGACCTGTCCGGCGCAGAAAAGACCATTGAGCCTTTTGGTCATCAAGGTTGGATAGCATTGGGTAGCAGGAATATAATCATACTCTACAGCATAGGCTGGTCTGAGCAATTCACATTTTTCCAAACCCGGCAGTGTTCTGAGCATAGCTAATTGCAAATTTTCAGGTAGTCCAGTAGAAAATCCCTGGATATAGAGCTCTGGAATATCACGGCCCTCGGGTTCAATAAAAATCTGATGACTTTCTTTATCGGCAAAGCGCACAATCTTATCCTCAATAGATGGACAATAGCGCGGTCCCTTAGAATCCACCCAACCGCCGTAGATCGGCGAAAGATGCAGGTTATCGCGGATCAACCTGTGGGTCTCCGGGGTGGTCTTGGTGAGATAACAGTTCATTTGTTCTCTCTTGATATGGACTTGTGGATCAAAGCTGAACCAGCGCACCTGTTCATCGGGAGGTTGAACTTCCATTTGGCTATAGTCAACTGAGCGTCGATCAACCCTTGCTGGAGTACCTGTCTTAAGCCTACCGGTTTCAAAACCCAGACTATTGAGGGTTTGACTCAATCCAACAGAAGCAAATTCACCGGCCCTGCCAGCTGAGATAGATTTACTACCAATCCAGATTCTTCCTTCTAAAAAAGTTCCGGTCGTCAAGATAACAGTCCGGGCTGCAAAACAAGTCCCAAAATAAGTCTCTACACCTATGACATCCTCATTTTGTCCTAGAATCAGGTCAGTTACCATAGCCTCTCTAATGACGAGATTGGCTTGGTTTTCCAGGATAGATTTGAGGATTGCGGCATATTCACGTTTATCGGTCTGCGCTCTCAGGGCCCAGACTGCCGGTCCACGTGAACTATTAAGTATGCGCTTTTGCAAATAAGTGCGATCGGCCATTTTGCCAATTTCTCCCCCAAGAGCATCTACCTCATGGGTCAGTTGAGATTTGGCAGGTCCACCTACAGCAGGATTACAGGGTTGCCAACCTATCTTGTCCAGGTTGAGAGTCAATATGAGGGTACGACAACCAAGACGAGCGGCGGCCAATGCTGCTTCTGCTCCAGCATGTCCGGCACCGACTACAATCACATCAAAACTGTCTTGAAAGTTTTCCCTGTTCATACTTGTTAATTTTATATTTTTTTAAGTACTTATTTGGTTCCGGTCTGTACCCGCCAAAGATTGGCATAGATTCCATCATAGGCAAGCAATTCTATGTGGGTTCCCCTTTCAATCACTTTACCTTTTTCCATCACATAAATACAATCTGCCTGTCGTATAGTTGAGAGACGATGAGCGATGGCAATAGTGGTTCTATTGTTGGTAATCTTTTCTAGGGATCTGGCAATAGCGAATTCAGTTTCATTATCTACTGCAGAAGTGGCTTCATCGAGAATCAAAATGGGGGGATTTTTTAATATTGCTCTGGCAATAGCAATTCTTTGTTTTTGTCCACCAGAGAGTTTTTGTCCCCTTTCTCCGACGATCGTCTGATAGCCCTGAGTCAATTCAACAATGAACTGATGAGCTTCAGCTGAGGCTGCTGCTGAGACTATTTCCTCAAAAGTTGTATCTAGAGGTGCCCCGTAAGCAATATTCTCGGCAACTGTACCATGAAAAAGAAAAACATCTTGGCTCACCAATCCAACAGCTTTTCGCAGATCTGATAAATAAACCGTCTTGATATCTATCCCATCTAAAAATATTTTGCCGGCATCTAGCTCATAAAAACGCAATAGTAGCTTAACTAAAGTGCTTTTACCTGAGCCGGTTGTGCCGACAATAGCCGTGGTGCGATTAGCCGGAATTTTCAGAGATAGATTATCGAGTACTCTAGCGCCATTGGGATATGTAAAGCTTACATTTTCCAACACTATCTCTCCTTGGGCATGAATAAGCGCTCTGTTGCCCGAGGGAATAGCTATGGGAGTATCGAGAAGATCCATTACCCTTTGGGTCGAAGCCATCGCTCTTTGATATAGATCCAATGTCTGACCCAATCGGGTTAAGGGCCAGAGGAGTCGCTGGGTCAGAAAAACCAGAACACTATAAGTACCAACATCTAGTTGTTTGTGGATTACCTCTAGTCCTCCAAAAAAGAGAATGGCAATAAAACCCAAGAGTATAATGATCCGGATTAAGGGAACAAATGCTGCGCTCAAAACAATAGCGTCATGATTGCTTTGTGAATAGGCATCGCTTTCTTGTCGAAGCCTCTCTAGTTCATATGCCTCAGTAGTGAAGCTTTTGATCGTGGCAATTCCAGAGAGGTTATTGTTTAGGCGACTATTGAGCAAACTGGCTTTTTCCCGAACTACAGCATATCTGGGTGCTAAACGTTTTTGAAAAGTAATCGAACCCCAAAGGATAAAAGGAATTGGCAACAGGGCCATCCAAGCAGTAGTAGGTGTAAGGACAAAAAAAGCACCGCCAATGATCACAACGGTAGTTGCAACCTGCAATATTTCATTGGCTCCTACATCTAAAAATCTCTCTAGTTGATTGATGTCATCGTTGAGTATCGAAAGGAGAGCTCCTGTGCTTCTCTCTTCAAAGTATGCTAATTGTAAGTTTTGAATATGGGCATATGCATCTAATCTGAGATCGTGCTGAATATTCTGAGCCAGTTCCCTCCAGAGCCTTTCATAGGCGTACTCAAAAATAGACTCCAGCGACCAGATAATCAAAGAAATAAAGCTCAAAAACAAAAGCTGGTTGAATTGAGAAGTTATTCCCCAATGGGCTAACAAGGAGTTGTTTTTACTAACTACAGTATTTACAGCAACACCAATAATGGCAGGAGGAGCCAGATCGAATATCTTATTAAAGATTGAGCATATTGAAGATAGCCAAACTGTAGAACGATATCGCCTGGTGTACTTAAACAGACGTTCTAGGGGGGTGTCAGATTTTTTTTTTAAAATAGCTTTTTTGATCTAGTAAGCCAAGGTACTAAGTGTATTGTTGTGTAATCCAACCTGCGTGCCCATCTAAAGAAGAATCTGGTGGTGTGTTTTTATTTGGCAACTCTCCGCCATTAAAGCGAGCGTATGGTGCAAAAGGCACACCATAAAATTTTACACGTTGGTTTGGTTCTGCCATATTTTTACCATACAACGAGTTTGCACCCGGTGCACTTGGAATTGGAACCTGAAAGGTA
>CAIPYC010000062.1 GCA_903869185.1 uncultured cyanobacterium
ATGATGGCAACTGTCTCCTGAGCATCTCTTGCCAAATGTTTCTTTATCTGCAATTCTATATCCATTACTCTGCCTACCACGTAGCGTTTTCTATTTTAATTCCTTTATTTATTATACTCGGAAAGTGACAAAAGAGGGATAGCCCAAAACCTATCGTTATCGAGACCAGGAAAATAACCCCCAAATTAACCAATCGTCTGGGCAAACTTGACTTGATCAACCGAATACTCATATTTTAATAACTCTCTTTGTTAATCCACGGTACCTTGACCTGTATTTAGTATATTAACTATTGCATAAAAAATTAAATTTTTCTACTAATATGTTTTGTTTAGGTGATGAGAGCATTAGGATTTCGCAAGGAACATATTCTTCTCTCATTACCATCATCAAGTAGGCAAGAGGATGTGCATCAGGGGTTAAAATCATCATTAGAGATCTAAAATCCCATAACCTCATGTTGACCGTTGCTTTGCCCAAAGGGGCTCTCTTGGCTGATAGTATCAAAATTTTCAAAGAAATAGGTCTAGATTTCAGTTTACATCTTGAACCTGGTAACCGTCAGCTTCAGATTGCAGATCCAACAAACAGCGCAAAAGCACTTTTAGTAAGAGCTCAGGATGTCCCGGTCTATGTTGAGTATGGACAAGCCCAATTGGGAATAGTGGGTTATGATGTATTACTAGAGAAAAAGCCGGCAGTTGCGCAACTTTTAGATCTTGGTTTTGGTGGTTGTCGGATGTCAGTGGCAGTACCCAAATCAAGCCCCTATAAGAGCTCTGTGCAATTACCACCGCATGGACGGGTAGCATCAAAATTTGTGCATTGCGCCCAGGATTACTTTCATAAATTGGATCTGCCTGTGGAAATAGTTCCTCTTTCTGGCTCCGTTGAACTAGGTCCTATTACAGGCATGTCTGAGGCAATTGTGGATCTTGTTTCCAGTGGACGAACACTCAAGGAAAATGGACTCATTGAAATAGACGTTCTCTTTTATAGCAGCGCCCGTCTGGTAGCCCATCCGCTGAGCTATCGCTTGAATTTGCATGATATTGCCCAGTGGATTGCCAGACTAGAAAAAAGACTACCAGGTACCCTGTGATTAGAATCAATCAAAAACCGAAATCAGAGAATGACTGGAAACTTTTCCTGAGGCTCACGCCTTATCTGCGTAGACATCGTAATCCCTTGATTGTATCTGTTGTTCTGCTGATTCCTCTGGCTTTAGCTAGTGCGGTGCAGCCTTTGATCGTGGGTCAGGCTATCTCTTTTTTGCTACATGAGCCGACTTGGTCTTTTCTAAAGAGTAAAACTGTCCCAGGTGCAATCAACATACTTTCTTTTTTTCTGTTGCTGACCATCATTGTCAGATTGTGTTTTGTAGCCTATCAAGGTAACTTGGTTCAGAAAATTGGCCAACAGATCACAACTGAGGTCAGAGAAGATCTTTTCTCTCATATTATCCATCTTCCTTCTGTTTTTTTTGAATCAACTCCAGTTGGTAAATTGGTAACCAGAATCATCAGTGATGTAGAAGCATTAGGAGAGGTTTTTTCCGGCGGAGCTATCGGGGTCTTGAGTGATCTCATTTCCATGTTGGTTTTACTGATAGTTATCTTTTCAACCCAGTGGCAATTGTCCTTGATGTTGCTTGTGATATTAGTTCCGGTGAGCTTTCTGATTGTTTATTTTCAAAAAGAATACCGCAAGGCTAATTATCAAGTCAGAGAGGAACTTTCTAAGCTTAATTCCATGCTCTCCGAGAATGTTTCCGGTATTAACATAGTCCAATTGTTTGAAAGAGAAAGCTATAATAGTAATCTGTTTGCAGTGACCAATGAGAAGTACCGACAGTCTGTCGATCGTACAATTCTGCTTGATTCAGCGGTTTCAGCCACACTAGAATGGGTTTCCTATATTGCCATTGCTGGCGTTCTTTGGTTTGGCGGATTATTCATATTGCATAAACAGTTGGATTTCGGGATTCTTTCTGCTTTTATTCTCTTTGCCCAGCGCTTGTTTACACCTTTGAGACAATTTGGTGAGAAATTCACTACCCTTCAATCCGGTTTTACTGCTGTAGAGCGAATCACTGAATTGATGCAAGAGCCTGTTATTAATACAGGTGAGAATTCCAGCCTGTTTTTGGATCCTAGTTCTACGTATATGGGCGAAATACGTTTTGAAAATGTTTGTTTTGGTTATAAAAAAGGCGAATATATACTCAAGGATTTAAACTTCACTCTCAAACCTGGACAAAAGGTAGCTATAGTAGGGCCTACGGGTGCTGGCAAGACATCTTTGATTCGTTTGCTCTGCCGCCTCTATGAACCTAACCAAGGAAGGATTCTCGTAGATGGCATTGATATTAGAAACATCCCCAAAGCTCAACTACGCAACTACATAGGAGTCATTCTGCAAGAGAGTTTCCTTTTTGCCGGTAATATCAACCGTAATATCACTTTAGGAGAAAGCTATAGCCAAGAGCAAATTGAAGAAGCAGCCAAGATGACCGCTGTCGATTCTTTTATCAGTGAACTTCCACAAGGCTATCAAACTCCACTGCGCGAGCGGGGAACCAATCTTTCTGCTGGACAAAAACAACTATTGGCCTTTGCCAGAGTTGCAATTCGCAATCCCAGTATCCTAGTTTTGGATGAAGCAACAGCTAGTCTTGATGTAGCTACCGAAGTTATAGTACAAAATGCCCTTGACAAGCTGCTGCGCGGCAAAACCGCCATAATCATTGCCCATAGACTATCTACGATTCGCAATGTTAATACAATATTGGTGCTCAAGCGCGGTGAACTGGTAGAAATGGGCACACATGAAGAGCTGCTCAAGCAAAATGGAGTCTATGCCGGACTTTATCACCTGCAATTGTTGGGTACTGCTGCTTGAGAGATTATTGACCCAATAGAGTGACCATAATCAAAATACTCCCGGTTGAGCAAAAATGATAAGTTGGCTTTTAATAATGGCACTTGGATTTGTAGGCAGTTTTGGGCATTGCCTTGGTATGTGTGGACCATTGGCGGTAACCTTTTCACTATCCCAAAAGAGAGAATCCAAGCTATGGCAACAATTGGGCTTTCATTTATTGCTCAATCTAGGCAGAATCCTCAGCTATAGCCTCATTGGCGCTGGTATTGGTGCGGTAGGCTCTGTCATCGTAGGGGGGATAGGCAGTGAATTTCGAGAACAGTTGGTCAAGATTACAGGCATCGTTCTCATTTGGATGGGATTGATCCAAATCAAACCCAAATGGCTCCCTAAATTTCCACTACTACATCCCTTACTAAAGGGAAATCTCCATGATTCACTTGGCTCTGCAATGCTTAAGCTTTCTAATAGTTCTCACCGCTTGATGCCTTTGCTGCTGGGGATGATATGGGGTCTGATCCCTTGCGGTTTTTTATATGTAGCCCAGATTAAGGCTGCAGAAACCGGGGATATTTGGCAAAGCACTCTAACGATGTTTGGTTTTGGGTTGGGGACTTTGCCATCAATGCTTGGTGTGGGTATTTCAGCATCTAGGGTGAGCGCAGATAGACGTAGTCAACTTTTCCGTCTTGGTGGCTGGCTGATGATCCTCATGGGTTTAATCAATCTCCAGCGCAGTGGCAATACAATGAACGACCTGACAGGCTATGGTTCGCTCTTTTGCCTGATGCTGGCGCTCATCGCCAGGCCTATTTATCGCCTTTGGATAGGCCCTTTGAAATATCGTAGGCTACTGGGATTAGGCGCGTTTGTTTTGGCCGTTGCACATACCTTGCATATGTTGCAGCATACTTTCAACTGGAGCCTAGATGCTATAGGCTTCATGCCGCCAGAGCAAAGAATCTCTATCTTTCTGGGCTTTGTTGCTCTATTGCTCCTCTTGCCAGCAGCCTGTACAAGCTTCGATAGCATTACCGAAAGATTGGGCAAGTACTGGAGATATATTCACCTTTTAAGCATTCCAGCTCTGATTCTCTGTATATTTCACATTTTGCTAATCAACGGCTTCACCCCACGCTCCTGGATGGATAATTTGATGGTTGGGGCGATTGTAGCTCTATCTGTTTTGGTATTATTGATTCGTCAAAGGTACTTCTGGAGTGTATTCAAACTGTCAAAGTATTATGGTTCTATTGTTATTGGCTCAGCTTCCACCAACCGAAAGCCGGGCCAACGAAACGAATCACCATCCAGGCAGCCCCCAGGGTAAAAATCCCAATCCAAGCTCCCTGTGTTGTCAGCTTGTATGCATCCTTGGCCTGCCTTTGTGTTAAAGGTAACCAGGAAACAATAGGTTTATCTTGACCAAACTTATCTCCTAATGCTTCCTTACGACGTTTTGCCTCTCCCATAATATTGCTAAAATCTTATTGTTATTAAAAATTTCATTATTTTATGAATATAGCAGAATCTCTAGAAATTTTGAGCTCTTACAACTCCAGTAAGATTAAATTGCCCGATAACCAAATGGAAAAAGAAAAACTAATTGGAGCAATCAGGCATTTTACTGGGCTCTGTGATTGGCAAAACTTGGGAATTTGCAGCCAAAGTCCTCAAGAGGGGATCATAGTCCTGAGTGAATATCTCAAAGCCTTAGATTATCCTTGGCAAGATATAGAAATAGCAAATAACAATCAAAGCGGCGCTTGTTATATCAAATACAACACTCAAAAAATGTCCCATTTACTTGAGCCTTACCTGGGAGAATATAGAGGAGTCTTGATATCTTATCAAAGCGAAAATCCCCAGATCCAAGGAACTTTTGGTTATTTTCCCCTGAATCTGTTTAGAGATTTTTTTAACTGAACTCAGCGATAATTATATACCCAGCTTTTGGTAGATATGCTCTAGGTTAGAGAGGTGATGCCCAGGGTCAAAACATTGCTCAATTTCTTGTTCTGTAAGGTATTTAGCAACCTCTTCATTTTCCCGAATTAGGCGATGAAAATCCCCATCGGGTTGATTCCACGCCTGATGGGCACAAGATTGAGTAATTCTATAGGCTTGGTCTCGGCTCAGTCCTTTATTTACTAGAGATAGAAGTACCCTTTGACTGAAGATCACTCCCCCATAGACATTCATATTGCGCTTCATGTTTTCCGGATAGACCAAAAGATTTTCAATCAGGTCAGTTATTTCATGCAACATAAAATGGCTCAAAATGCAGGCATCGGGGAACATTACCCGCTCTACTGAACTATGGGAAATATCGCGCTCATGCCAAAGTGCAACATCTTCCAAGGCAGTTCCGGCATAGGCTCTAATCATTCTAGCGATACCAGTCAAGCGTTCTGAACGGATTGGGTTACGTTTGTGAGGCATAGCCGAAGATCCCTTCTGACCAGGGGAAAAATATTCCTCTACCTCTAGAACATCAGATCTTTGCAGGTTGCGAATTTCCACGGCAAAGCGTTCAATAGAAGCTGCCAAAAGTGCCAATTGTTGAATATAGTTGGCATGGCTATCTCTGGATATAACCTGGGTAGAAGCCTTATCAGTCTGCAATCCCAACTTTTGACAGGTTAAAACCTCTATCTGAGGATCAATATTGGCATAGGTTCCCACCGCTCCGGAGATTTTACCCACCGCAATCTCTTGGCGTACCTGCTCTAATCTCGTTTGGGCCCGTAGTATTTCAGCCAGCCAGCCAGCTAGTTTAAAGCCGAAAGTGATAGGCTCAGCATGGATCCCGTGCGATCTACCAACCATAATGGTTTGCCGATGAAGAGTTGCCTTTTTTCTAATGACTTGAACCAGCGACTCTAATGCCTCTAAAATCAGATCCATGCTGGAGACCAACTGCAAAGCCAAAGCAGTATCTAGAACATCAGAACTGGTCAGCCCCAGATGGATATAGCGGCCAGATTCACCAACATACTCATTGACATTGGTCAAAAAGGCAATCATGTCGTGGCGAACCTTGGCTTCTATTTCCAAAATTCTCTTGGTATCAAATTTTGCTTTGGATTTTATCTCCTCTACAGCAGAGTAAGGTATATAACCCAATTCTGCCTGAGCCTGACAAACTGCTATTTCAACATCCAGCCAAGTCTGAAACTTAAATTCTTCCGTCCAAAGTTTGCCCATCGCGGGCAGGGTGTAACGCTCTATCACCGATTGTAACGCTCAACACAACCTAAAAATTGTACATCTTTTGAGGATCAATTGACTAGTCCGGTCAAGGGAGAACTGGCACTGGCATAGTTTTTAACTGGCATCCTACCGGCAAGATAGGCTTGCCTTCCTGCTTTGGTTCCTAGGAACATTGCCATGGCCATTCTGACTGGATCTTTGGCAAGTGCTATGGCGCTGTTAATCAATAAGCCATCTGCTCCCATTTCCATAGCCAGAGCTGCCTCGCTAGGGCTGCCTATGCCCGCATCCACTATCACAGGAACCTTTGCTTCTTCTATGATTATGGCAATATTGGCGGCATTTCTGATACCTTGTCCAGAGCCAATGGGTGAGCCCAAAGGCATGACTGTCACACAGCCGATTTCCTCCAATCTTTTAGCCAATAGGGGATCGGCATTGATGTAGGGCAGTACCGCAAAACCTTCCTTTACTAGTTGTTGTGCGGCCTCAAGAGTGCCAATAGGATCAGGCAAAAGATATTTAGGATCTGGGATGACTTCCAATTTGAGAAAATTATTATCTTCCTGTCCCAACAACTTGGCCATTTCCCTACCCAATCGGGCAACCCTGATTGCTTCATCGGCATTTTTACAGCCAGCAGTATTGGGTAGCATCCAGATTCTGCTCCAGTCTATAGCCTCTGCCAGACCACCATGGCCAGCTGCATTGGACTGTACTCTTCGTACTGCAACTGTTACAATGTCGCATTGACTAGCAAGAATACTCTCTCGCATAGTATCAAAATCACTATATTTGCCAGATCCGGTCATCAAGCGCGAATTGAATCTACGTCCAGCAATCACCAGGGGATCACTGTTTAATTTGGTTTCTGTTAGGGACATTGAACTCATAAAATAACTATCCTTTACCAACAAATCGGTGGGGCGAAAATTCTTGGATCAGGGTTTCTTTTTTTCCTTCTACCAATAGATCACAGATGAGCTGACCGGTAATTGGAGCTAGAAGAATCCCGTTACGGTAATGGCCAAGAGCTAAAATAAGATTCTCGGCAAAATAACCTCCAAGCAGAGGAGCTTCATCTGGTGTAGCTGGTCTAAAACCCCACCACATCTCTTGTATTGGATAGTCCCTAAGAGGGGGATAAAGTCTGATAGCTCGCTCCAAAAGCAACCTGATTCCATCTGCGCTATTGCCATCACTCCAGCCCACATCCTCTACTGTAGCACCTATAAATAGCCGCCCATCAGCTCGGGGCACCAGATAAACACTATCTCCAAATATCACCCTAGTCAGGGGACTATCTTTGGGCATTTGCAGAGCCAACATTTGTCCCTTGACGGGCCTAACCGGTAAATCAATTAGCTCTCTGGCATAGGCTCCATTTGCCAAAATATAGCACTGGGAGCTTATCTCTCCGGCAGAGGTTATCAATTGTTTAACTTTTCCCGCTTTTTCCTCAATAAATAGAACCTGGATATCTTCTTCTATTTTTACCCCCAAATTGAGAGCAGCCTGATTGAGTGACTCGATTAAAAGCCTATTGTTGACCTGCCCATCTTCGGGATACCACCAGGCTCCTGTTATATCTTGAGCCAAATTGCCCTGTTGATCTTCTAGTTGACTGCGATCCCACCAGATTCCGCCTACAGAGCCCCCAGTGGAAACCTCAAAAGTAGGCGCTATGATTCCAGTGGGTAAATAACCTACGTCTTTACCTGTGATATTTTTGAGTTTAGCTATCCATTGGGGATAGAGATTGAGGGAATTCTGACATAGACAAAAGAGAGAATCTAGGGCGATTTTTTCGGCATGTGGTGCCAACATTCCTGCAGCAGCTAATGAGGCCATCTTTAGCTCTTTTTTGCGTAAAATCTTGACATCTATACCCTTTAGCCTGAGCTCTATAGAGATGGCCAGGCCAATCACCCCGCCGCCAATGACTATAACTTCACTCATAAATTCTCTGGCAAATATTTCTGTACAACCCCCCAGCCAGTCCAGGAGACACCGGCAAAGCCAAGCAATAGTAAAAAATTGATGACAATATGCACCCTTCGCAACCAGGGATGATTCTGGATATTAACAGCAGAGATCGCCGATAAGCTCACTAGTAATACCACCAAAATCCCCAGTAATAAATGGAGAGAATGTCCCAAGCTGCCAAAATGCCCCAGCGTTCCCACAATTCCAACTGACAGGAGTAAAAAAACAAGCAGGACCAGGACAATACCTATGATCAGATGTAGGGAACGAAGATAATCTGGTAAGGGTTTTTCTGATGAGCGAAAATAGAACATGGCTCCTCCGAGGATTGCCAAAACAAAATAAGTCAATAGTGAAAAGCCCATCGACCAGGCTGCGATACGCCACAACCACAAAAAAGAGGGTAAGTTCATATAAAAACAAACATGTATTGACGAAAAACAGAGGAACAGTTCTTAAAATTCAGGGATTTGGAGTTACATTGTCGACGATTTTTAATTTGCCGTTATCTTGAACCTGCCAAACATCGTAACTACCTACAACATCACCATAGGGATCAATGGCTAGATCGCCGCTGGCTCCTTGATATTTGATTTTTTTGCCCTCCTTGAGAAGCTTAAGCCCAAGGCAGGGATCACTGACCGGTTGACCGGCAGAATCGCCAGAGACTTCGCGAATATGAGATTTGAGAGCATCGCCGCTATTGTTCTTGCCAGATTGAGCGGACAACATCAATAGCACTGTTGCATCCCAGGTTTGCGGAACATAGGCTGTAACTTCTTTGTGGGTCTTCTGCTTCCAGAGTTGGGTGAACTGCGCCAGTGCCTTACCGTGTGCTCCAGGCACTGTGCCAAATGAACCAGCAATGATTGATTTTTTATCGGGAGTCGTACCTAATTTTTTAGTAAACTCTTGTGAATAGACCCCATCGGTCAAGAGAAAGGGAACGCCTTTAGATAGTCCCTGCTTATATGCTGCCTGCAGGAGTAAACTGCCAGTATCTTCATAGACAGCGGCCATAACTGCATCGGGCTTTCCAGCAAGAGACGCAGCCGCTTCGCTATCCAAGGTGGCCGCTTTGGGATCATATCTAACTGGTTTGTTTTTGTTGATCACCGTTCCACCGAGTTTTTCAAAAGCCTTGACAAAAGCCTGTTCAAAACCTACGCCATAATCATTGTTGATGACCACGGTCGAGACCCTCTTAAAGCCCTTTTTGTGAGCCAGAAAGGCCAAGGCAGCCGCCTGGTAGGTATCAGGAGGAGCTGTGCGAGCCCAGTAGCCCTTGAGCTCACCCTTTTTAGCCCTTTGAGTAAATACTGGGCTGGTGCTACCTGGTGAGACCATCATCACTTTGTTGCGAACAGCAATATCCACAGCTGCACCCGATACACTACTGGCAAAAGATCCTATGACTCCATCAACATTGTTTATTTCAGTCAGTTTGGTCATGGCAGAAGCGCCGACAGACGGATCGGTGCCATCGTCTTCACTGAATATCGCAACTGGATGACCATTGACACCGCCACAGGCATTGACCTGATTAACAGCAAGCTTGGCTGCTACTGGTAAATTCTGGCCAATAGCAGAGAGATCGCCGGTTAATGGCAGTAACACCCCTAGTTTCAATCCCTCATTGCTCGATCCCGCCTGATTGGAAAGAACATCGGTTTTTTTTCCACAAGATGCCAGCAAAAGACCGCCCAGGGCTACGGTCAAAAATAAACAATGCTTATTGCGCATGAGATCCTTTATAAAAAATTATTGAATTCATAGTTTTTCATTTTATCCTACCGCACTGTTGTAGGTACTCGAGTAATCCCGCACAAGCATCCTGGAGAAGATCTACTACTTTTTCAAAACCGTCAGGACCTCCATAATAGGGATCTGGCACTTCTTGCAGGCTATGATATTTGGCAAATTCACAAAGCAATTTGACTTTTTCAGTATACTCACCACGAGGATCATATGCCAAAACATCCTCAAGATTGCTTCGATCCATCACCAGAATTAGATCAAAGTTGCGAAAATCCCAGGGAGTAAATTGCCTGGCCTTGCCATGATCAGAAAATCCACGTTTTTTCAAGGAAGCGGCCATCCGACGATCTGGCGGAGATCCCATATGGTAATTGGCTGTCCCGGCAGAATCACAAGAGATTGTATCGCAAAGTTCTCTTTGTTCAACCAAATGATTCATAATGTTTTCAGCACTTGGTGAACGGCAGATGTTTCCCAAGCAAACGAACAAGAGTCTGTATTTCATAAAAAGATTAATTTATTCCTGCTCAAAAGATTGATTGTTGACATACTCCCCACCATGAACAGCATTGATGATATTTTTTTATCGAAGAGGATATCATCAGCATAAGCCATTGAGCAGTATTCATAATTTTCTCGTTGTTACAACAATTCAGATCGCCATTTTTCATAATCCTGCGGGGTATCTAAATCTATTTCTCCCCTGGGAAAAGAAATACGAAAGACCGATTGTTCATATTTTTTAATGACCTGTTTCGCACCTTCTATGCTCTTTAGATTCATTAAATCTGGAAAGACAAGACGCTTGAACAGAGCAGGAACTCCTACTGTATTAGCATATTCCGATGCAATGATCGGCTGATATGTTGTACTATACATCTCTAGCAATTGAGAAATTACCGCCAGAGAGAGAAAAGGTTGATCACAAAGGATAATGATGACGGCTTCAATGTTTGGCTCAATTTGAATTAAAGCTTGTATCCCTTTTTTAATAGAAGTTCCCATTCCCCGTTCCCAGTTCTCATTCTTGACAATATAAATAGGAGAGGAGACTATATTGGGGTAGATTTGTTCAAAGTACGCACCTAAAACAACAATCACTGGACGACAGTCAGACCTCAGCGCAATATTAATAGAATGGCACAGTAGATTGGTTTCTCGATAGGGAAGCAGTTGTTTCGGAATTCCCATGCGAGAAGAGGAACCTGCCGCCAAAATGATCGCAGCAATTGCTGAAGACATTACTCAGTCTCTATTGTGTGTTTTGATGTTACTTTCTTTGAACGCTCTTTTAAAAAACCACCCGAGCGTTGGGATATAACAGCTTGTATTTCAGCAATAATAGCTAGGGCGATCTCCACCGGTGTGGTTGCTCCAATGTCTAAACCAATGGGAGAAAATAGAGTCACTTGAGAGAGGATTTCTTGTTTATGTAAATCCTGTAATAGTCTCTCAGAACGTTCTTGAGAACCCAGTAAACCTAAATAACGAAGAGATAAAGGGCATAACCACCTAAGAATCGCTAGATCATCAAGATAATTGTGAGTCATAATAACCACAACGCTTTGCTCTTGGATTTTAACATCTTGTTGAAGCCGATCTCGACCTGTAAGAATGACACGATGAGCATTGCTAAAACGATGGTAACTGGCCTCATTAGCCCGACAATCGACCAGAATTACTTCCCAACCTAATAGTTGAGCGAATTGCACTAATGGTAAGGCATCGTTTCCAGCCCCAAAAATGATTAAAGATAAGGGAGGGGGTATTACCTCAATAAACACATCGAAAAAACCTGATGGCAGAATATAACGGCGCGTTATGGATTTTTCCTTTGATAATATCTTTTGAGCCTCGGAAATAATTAAAGATATTATTTCTGGTTCATCAATGTCGCTAATTTCAAGCTCAAGCGATCGCAAGATTAAATGATCGCCCAATTTGGCATTAACCAAACCTTCAACCTTGATTACTGTTACTAGGATAGTTGGCTGTTTATGGGCAAGAAAATTGAGGGGAAAATATTCACGTTCAGGCTCTAAAGACTCGATCAAAATTTCTACAATTCCCTGACAACCGATTCCAAATCCCCAAAGTAGGTCTTCATCGGTTGTCGTATCATAGGTCACAATACGAGGCTGACCAGACTTCATCACATGTTTGGCATGTTCGCTGACATCATTTTCCAAACATCCCCCGCTCACCATGCCCACGGTTAGACCCTCAGACGTAATCAACATCCGTGCCCCTGGTTTACGATAGGCTGATCCCTTAACGTCGATCACCGTGGCCAGTACGGCCTTTTGCTGATCACGTTTGATCTGTTCGAGAATCTTCAGGATATCTCGCAGTTCTTTCATGCATTCAGCTAAGTCATAAACTCAGCAGGTGTAATTGGAAGATTCCGAAACCTTTTACCTGTCGCATGGTAAATGGCATTTGCAATCGCCGGAGCAACCCCTGTAATGCCAATTTCACCGAGTCCCCTCGCCCCTAAAGGATTAAAATTCAAGTCTGGTTCCCCCACAAAGATAACTTCAATTCGGGGGATATCAGCATGAGCAGGGTAATGATAGGTCGCCAGATCGTAGACTACCGGGTAGCCATTATTGGGATCGAGGCAACTTTCCTCCATCAAGGCTTGACCTATGCCCATAATCACCGACCCTCGAACCTGACTCGCTGCGGTTTTGGCGTTAATCACCTGTCCAATATCCATCACCGCTAACCAGCGGCTGATCCGAACCCGCCCTAACTCTTCATCTACACAGACTTCACAAAAGTGTGCTCCCCAAGATTGGAAAGCCCATTCTTTGGCTTTTGCTCCAGGGGCACTAGAGGCGGTTGCTTCAAAAGCTGCTTGTCCTGACTGACGAAGAGCCGTAAAAGCCTCATTAGCCGTTGTCACCCCGGCCACTTTTAGTACCTCTTGACAAGCAAGCTGAACGGCAGGAGTTAAAGAGGCCGTCATTTGAGATCCACCTGCCCGCCATCCATCGGGTAGCAAGGAATCTCCCATTTCGACCCGCACTTGCTCTACGGAAATCCCTAATGCTTCGGCTGCGATCACCGCTAAAACCGTATAGGATCCCGTTCCCATATCATTGCCTGATGTTAGAACATGGGCGGTTCCATCTGCCAAGAGACGGACTTTTGCTGAACTTTTACCCCGTGAACCGGGATATGTGGATCCCGCCATACCCCAACCGATCAGCTTATCCCCTTGTCTCTGCGATCGTGGTTGGGCGGCACGATTTGACCAACCGAAACGTTTAGCACCCACATCTAAACAATCAGCAAAATGTTTAGCAGAAAAGGGTAATCCTTTGCGCTGGTGTTTTTTTGTCTCGTTTTTCAAACGCAATACGACCGGATCGATCTGCAACGCCCAGGCCAGCTCATCCATCGCGGATTCTAAGGCCCAAAGCCCTGGATTTTCTCCAGGCGCACGCATAAAGCCTGGCGTACCGATATTCAGTGTCGCTAATTGCTGATTCAAACTTAGATTGGGTGTTGCATACATAGCGGACGTAACAGCGGTGCACAGCTCGGTAAAGACATCTACCACGGATGTGCAAGACTTAGCCTCATGTTCAACACTCTGCAACATCCCCTCTTTATTTGCTACTAAGCGAATCATCTGCTCGGTTTGGGAACGATGTCCTGTATTGGCTGTCATCTGACGGCGACTCACAACTACCTTCAAGGGTTGTCCCAGTTGACGAGCGACTGCTATACACAAAATCGAATGAGGCCAAGGAAAGGCCTTGGAACCAAATCCCCCTCCTAAGTAGGGAGAGATTATATGTACTTTCTCCGTCGCCAGTCCAAAAAGCTGAGCATAGGTACGCTGAAAACCTGTAACCCACTGAGTCGGTTCATAAACAGTCACAGATTCCTCATTATGCCATTGAGCAATAATCGCATGGGGTTCCATCGGAGCATTGAGTTGAGTAGAAGTGCGATATGTCGCTTGGAGCTTTGTGTCTGTTATCTCTGCATTGGCAAGATCCCATTGACCGGTCTGAAATTTTATCTCTTGACCAACCATGGAAAGCCAGCTACCAAGGATGGCTTCTTGGTAATTAGCTCTTTGATCATCAACCAGAGGCGTCTCCCTCAGGTACTCAATCTCAATCAAATGGGCTGCCTCACGGGCGAGTTCAAAAGTATCTGCAATCACTAAGCCAATAATTTGACCCGCGTAGTAAATAATGTCATCAGACAGTGGCAAACGGGCTTCATAGATTTTCGAACTAACATAATCGTTAGCCGGCTTAAATATTTTAGGTGAGTTTTGGGATGTGAAAATTGCCTTAACACCCGTTATTTTTTGGGCCTTGCGACTGTCGATCGCCTGGATTTTTCCCTTGGCGATGGTAGATGTAATCAGATAGCCGTGAAGGAGTCCAGGAATGATATGTTCAGCGGCATAGGTGGCAGATCCTGTAACTTTAGCCCGTCCGTCTTTACGACTAACTGATGTACCAATGACTTGATTCATACAATTCCTCCTCCCTGAGCAGAAATAATTAAGGCACGTTGAATGGCCCATTTCGCCATTTTGACTTTAAAACCATTATGGACTAAGGGTTTGGCTTCTTGTAAGGCAATTTCGGCGGCTTGTCGAAACACTTCAGGCTGGACAGGTTTACCAATTAAAAAGGCTTCTGCAGTGACTGCTCGCCAGGGTTTAGAAGCTACTCCTCCCAAGGCTAAACGAACTTCTTTAATGACACCATCGGAAACATCGATCACCGAGGCTACGGAAATCAGTGCAAAAGCGTAGGAAGCGCGATCGCGCAATTTCAGATAAACCCCTGACTGTGCAAAGGGTAAAGGAGATAAAACCACCCCTGTAATCAGTTCTCCCACCTCTAGAGTTGTATCTCGCTCAGGATTATTTCCTGGAAGACGATGAAAATCCTGAAAAGGAATCTGTCGTTTACCCTTGGCTCCTTGTACCTCTATGACGGCATCAATGACAGCTAGGGCAACACACATATCGGAAGGATGCACAGCAATACAGCTATCGTTGGCTCCGAAAATAGCGTGCATTCGATTAATGCCTGTTAAGGCTGCACAACCGGTTCCTGGCTCCCGTTTATTACAAAGAAAAGCTCTATCGTAATAGTAAGGGCAGCGAGTCCTTTGCAAGAGATTTCCGCCTACGGTGGCAATATTGCGAATCTGTTGAGAAGCTCCCGATAGGATTGCCCGCGCCAGAAAAGGATAGTTGCGTCGAACTTCGGGATGATCGGCAACAGCTGTATTGGTAGCTAAGGATCCCAAGCGCAGATTCCCCTCGCTGGTTTTTTCAATTCGTTGTCCCTCCAAACGGGAAATGTCCACCAAATGCGTGGGTTCATCTAGGAACACTTTCATCCGATCTACACAAGATTGGTTCCGCCGGCAATGTACATACTACCAGAGGTATTTGCCTGCTCAATGGCCTCTTTGATAGAGGTGGCGTGGCTATAGGAGAAATTTTTCATGCCATTTTTTCCTGAACTAATATTGTCGCCGCTGGGGATGGGGGGTGAATTCCTGCGGCTTGTTGGACTGCAGCAACAATTCCGTTATAAGCACCACAGCGACAGAGATTACCACTTAGACGCTCTTGGATTTCTCCTTCTGAAAGTTCGGTGAGTTGGGGTGGGCGCTCGAGATCTTGTGTCACGGCACTGGCGCAACCCTGGCTCACTTCACTAAGTAGAGCCACTGAAGCACAAATTTGACCAGGAGTACAATAACCACACTGAAAGCCGTCATTATCGATAAATGCAGCTTGTACACAATGCAGCTGATCGCCTTGAGCGAGTCCTTCGATGGTGACAATCTGTTTTCCTTCCTGCATGATGGCTAGAGATAGACAGGAATAAACTCGCTGACCCTCAATCAGTACAGTACAGGCTCCGCACTGGCCATGATCGCAACCTTTTTTAGTACCCACCAACCCAATCAGCTCACGTAAAGCGTCTAGAAGGGTAACACGGGGCTCAATGGATAAAGATTGGACGTTACCATTGATATTCAGTCTGATGTTAATTTCTCCTGACTGAGACCGATTGAGGTTTTGTGTATTTTGCATTATTAATTATGGATGAAAAAAGAGAGACAAAAACCAAATTGCAGTAAACCGAATTGACGTTAAAATAAGCTAAATTGTTCTCTCTTGTCTTTAAACTTACTACTCAATCGGATCATCTCAGTCCAAGAGATCACTAGTATATCCGAGCTTACCATTGAATTGATGCTGAATTTTTTCGACTTGGATAGGGCTTTTGTACCAAAACCCATGCTGGACTGGGCTAAATCCGCCAGGGCTATGTTGCCTTGTTGCAATAGCCGCAGCGCGGAGGGCAATTGTGTTTTTAGTTCATTTAAAATTGTCTTCTGGTGGATTTGGGCGCATCAAAAGCTCTGGGACGGCAGACCAGGACGATGGATTTTTTCTTTGCGTTTAACCGAAACTATCATATTTAATTTTGCTTTACGGCGTTTGAGTTGTCTTAATCCAAGAAAAATAGGAACTCCTAGTGCAGCACCTTCGAGTGGGTTAAAATCAAAAGGAATATCCGTAGAAGAACCTCTATCCCCAACTGTAATAGGAGCGCCTGAGGTGCTATTGTAATATCATTCAGTAAGTTACAGATCCTAATTCTGCCGCCGAGGTAGACCAGTGAGCCCACCCAGAATACTTGTTAGCCCCATCTGTGTCGACGAAGCCGAAGTACCCAGAATTATTTTGAAGCCCTCCATGGTTAGAACTTAATTGGAGCGAAGTCAGCCCCCCAGTCAATCCCCAACCAGGCACGATAGCCCCATTATTCAAAATTTCAAACGAAGCATTGTAGCTCCCAATTAGGTTCCGCACCAACGCTTTCCCTGTATTAGTACCAGCATTGCCCGTGAGTAAGATTGCAGATAGGAGAGCTTGGTGTCCAGTTGCCCCGTCCAAAGTCCAATGCGCCCCATTGAACGGACCTGATGTGACCTGAGTTACATTACTACCACCTTGGACAATATTAGCGTGATTAGCGTGCGCGTTTTTCCCTAATTCGGTAACACCGAGGATCGCCAGAGAGGCCGAGGTTGCTGTTCTGGTCCATTTGGAAGAAGTCATAGAAAAAACCCTTTAGATGATTTCTGTCTTGTTTATTTATACATGAAGTACAAAGAAAAAGCAATGAGACTGGGGTCCCAATTTTTTCCTGGGACGTTCCTAGGACCACAACCTCAAAACGGAGTTAGAGTATTGACTCCCTTCAGCCTAAATCCGCTATCCCACAAGGGGACATTGGATTTTAAAGATATGATAAATGCTTGGTTAATTGGCTGATAACTTGGAGATCGGTTGATTATAGAAGTAAGAATTACGATTATAGTGGTTCTTGGTATTATGAGTAGGAAGTTAGATATTGTAAAGAATAGATATTTCTGATATTTATTATATGTTTGATATATTTGAATTTGAAACTGATTTTGCCCAAACATTGCATTGCATTCCCATGCAAGTCAGGCTAAAACTTGATACGTGCTCAATCAAACTCAAGTTAGAACAGTGGAATACCCTATCTGATGGGCAAAAGCGCCAATTACTCACCTTGGATTGCAATAGTCCAGAACAGATCAATTACTACCGAGAATTTTTAATAGATTTAGTTAGAAATGTTACCGGAGAAAAACTTAAAGATATTTTTATAGGATCCAATCCCCCTTGGCAGCAAACTCAACAATTACCGGCAGAATTTGCCAAAAGACTTGAGCAAGAAACAATGGAAGTGTCAATCGAACAATGGGCAAGACTCACTATTTTGCAACGTTTTGCCCTAACTAAACTCTCCCAGAGTCAGAATTTCTTGCCCGCTTTGAAGGAATTTGGACTGACATGATCTCTCCTCTGGAGTTCTCATTTACTAAAATCATTGCAAAGACTGGGTTTGGACGCTACAGAAAACTTGACTTATGTTGAGCGTATTGATTCTCTCTGGCGGTCAGAGCTCACGTATGGGAACAGATAAAGCTCTGCTGAAGATTGGAGAAAGGATACTTATAGAAAAAATCGCTTCTATTTCTATGGCTCTGTCCCAACAGGTCTATGTGCTGAGCTTTTGGCCAGAGCGATACAAATCGATATTACCTTCGGGTTGCCACTTGATTCAGGAGATCAAGGCGACAGAACAGATAGGATCCCATGGTCCTTTGGTTGCATTTGCCCAAGCTCTGCCTCATATCCAAAGCGAATGGGTGCTTTTGCTAGCATGTGATCTGCCCAGGTTAAAGCTGGAAATTTTAAAAGAAGGCTATCTTTCTTTACCAAAGGAAGCGATCGCCTACATCCCTCGCCAGAATTCACGCTGGGAACCACTATGCGCATTTTATAACAAGTCTTGTTATGGCTCAATACTGGATTATCTCCAAACAGGCCGGAGATCTTTCCAAGGTTGGTTAAATACTATTCCAGCTAGTCAATGGAACACCAGGGATACTTCTATTTTATTCAATTGCAATAGTCCAGAAGATCTTTATTTGTTTCTTTAGACTGAGGCGCTAGGATTCGAACCTAGGAATGCCTGGACCAAAACCAGGTGCCTTACCACTTGGCGACGCCTCATTACTCAACTTTGAAATTATAGCAGAATCTAGAGTCTGATTGTCAAGATCCTAGGAAACATCTTAGGAAACGGTAATTTTTAGTGTTAATTCCTGCGGCAGGTTCTTTCCGATAAAAACCAGCCTGGTCTGTTGGAGTTCGTCAATTTGCCAAGGCCTGTCATAAAAAGTTTCAAGGCGCTGACCTACTCCCTGGAGAACCAATCGCATAGGCTTACTGGCAACTCTAACAAAGCCCTTAATACGGTAAATTTCATGCTCACTCACCAATTGTCTCAGCTGGGCGATCAGAGATTCAAGATTATATTCTTGCTCATTAATCAGTTCAAGAGAATTAATTTGATCATCGTGTTCATGCTCTTCTTCAGAATCATGATGACTGGGGCGAGATGAGAGATGATCCTCAACAGAGGCATTAAAGCCCAATAAAACCTTAAGATCAATCCGTCCATCCACAATGGGCAAGATCCTGACTCCGGGTCTAAGTTCGGATTTCAACCATTGCATTACCCTTAGCTCTTCCGGCTTCCCTATCAGGTCAACCTTGCTCAGCAGAACCAGATCAGCGCAGTTTAACTGATCTTCAAATAGTTCCTCAATTGGGGTTTCATGTTCGAGATTGGGATCAGCTTCTTTTTGATGTTGTAAAGCTTTTAAATCTCCCACCAAAGTACCCTCAGCCAGAGCGGCGGCATCAACTACAGTAATCACCCCATCTACAGTCGCTCCATTGCGGATTTCTGGCCAGCCAAAAGCCTGGATCAAAGGTCTAGGTAAAGCCAAGCCCGAAGTCTCTATGACAATGGCATCTAGATTGTCGCTTTTCTCTAGGAGAACCTGCATGATAGGAAAAAATTCCTCCTGAACCGTACAGCATAGACAGCCATTAGTCAGCTCCACGATAGGACTAGTAGGGATATCATCTTCCTCCTGGCAGACTTGACAGGATTTAAGCAGTTCACCGTCTATACCGATTTCTCCAAACTCATTGACCAAGACCGCAATTCTCAATCCTTGTTTATTCTCAAGAAGATTGCGAATCACTGTCGTTTTGCCTGCCCCTAAAAATCCTGTGATTACCGTAACTGGAATTTTATGCATATCTTAAACTTATCCTTTGCAAATCCATCATTATTCTAGCTTTTCTACCCATATTCGACAGTTTAGTGTCTTTAGTTTTTCGCCATTAACAAACAAGTAGAAAATAAAGGTAGAGAAGAAAATATAAAGATTGAAGGAGTCTGAAGATGAACATTGGCATGCGTGAGGAGCAAATTTTACCAAATAAATAGGTAAAAGCCTGCCTTTCAGGACGACTTTCTCTTAAAATTATCTTAATATTTATTAAGCGCTAAACCACAGTCGAACAACTATCACAAGGCAAGGAAACAACTAGACAAAGTATCAAATACTACAGAAGACCGTCTAACGGTGACTTATAATCGGACTAATTGAAAATCATAGGCATGGTACCTTCATACCGTTCTTTGGCACACAACGTACGAACTCCTATAACTCCAATCCGGTGATAAACTGTCCTCTCGAAATGTACTGTCTTGGCTTTTGTTCTAACAATCTCGGATTAATATAATAAATTTTATAAATATTAATAATGATTAAAACTCCAATATTTTTAGTAGGCGCAGAACGTTCTGGCACAACACTATTAAGATTAATGTTAGATCATCATCCTGAGATAGCTTTTAATAGTGAATTTGACTATGCTATAAAATTTTTTGATTTTAATACTTTACAAGAATATTACGGATTTTTAGATCAAGATAGGATTTTCAGATCATCAAATTTTATTATTGATAGAAAGTGTAATCCAGATGAACTTGTTAATATTTGGTTAAAACAAAAACAAGGTAATAAAAAATATATTGGAGCCACTGTTCATCATCAATTTAATAGATTGATTAAAATATGGCCAGATGCTAAATTTATTCATATTGTGCGAGATCCTAGAGACGTTGCCTTGTCTGTAGTTCAAATAGGCTGGGCTGGTAATACTTGGAAAGGTTGTGAACGATGGATAACTGCCGAACAAACTTGGAATACCCTAAAAATTAATCTTAAAAAAGAACAATATTTAGAAATAACTTACGAAGATTTAATCTTAAAAACACAAGAAATCTTAAGCTATGTGTGTGGTTTTATTGGTGTTGAATATAATTCAAAGATGTTAAGTTATCCTGAATATACTACTTATAAATTACCAGATAATAGTATGGCTTATAAATGGATAAATATGCTTAAAATATTTGATATAAATTTAATTAATATTAAAGTTGGTAAAGAATTAATACTAGCAAATAATTATCTTTGGTCTGAAAATTCTATTAATATAAATTGGTTTTATAAATTATATTTGGAAATTGAAAATAAAATATTATGTTTTAAATTTCGTATCAATCGTTTTGGATTTAAACTGCTATTAAAGTACTACATTGCCCGCAAATTAGCTTTAAAAAAATGGGCAGAACAATTAAATTTACAGATACATGATATAGAAGTTCAATACTTAGTATAACAATATACACATATAGATTATATACTTGAGGTTAAAGAACTTAATGAATTTGAAGAATAGGCTTATTTAGAGAGTATCTTTTAAATAAAAATATTCGAAAATCTATATGAATCATCACCATAATTTTTCTAGTATAAAAATAGGTCAATTTACATTGCTATGTCAGCGTTTCTTGATAGTATTGGTAATCACTGGTAGTCTTTGTTTGATTTCATCCAATTCAGCTATGGCATTGCCAGCAGAAATACAAGAAAAAGTATTGCGAACATTGACAGTTACAGGACAGGGAGTCAAAAAGATTCCCACCACAATAACACAAGTGCAACTTGGGGTAGAAGTTCAAGATAAGACAGCAGTAGCTGTACAACAAGAAGTCGCTAAGCGTACTTCAGCCCTTATCGATTTCCTTCGTTCTCGTAAGGTAGAACAATTAAAGACTACCGGCATACATCTCCAACCCAACTATCAATACAAAAATAATCAGCAGCAATTCATAGGCTATACTGGCACAAATACAGTTAGTTTCCGCCTCAATACAGAGCAAGCCGCAGGGGTACTAGATGGAGCGGTAAAAGCAGGAGCAACCCGAATAGATGGCTTAAGTTTTACTACCAGCGAAGAGGTGATTTCAATCGCTCAAAAAGAAGCTCTCCGCTTAGCGACTGTAGACGCGCAACAACAATCAGATGCAGTCTTAAAAGCTTTAAATTTCGTTGCCAAAGAGATTGTAAGTATCCATATTAATGGCGCTAACGTTCCATCACCAAGAACTTTTCAAGCTGAACAATTCTCAAAAAACGCTGCCAGTTTCAGTACCCCTATAATTGGAGGAGAGCAAGATGTTCAAGCAACTGTCACTCTTCAAATTAGTTATTAAAATTTCTGCGAGCGAATCGACCGGTAGGACGGAATAAATACAAACATGGTAAGCTTACTGGCTCCGCTCAAATTATATATTGACTTAACAGATGCGCAATTTTTTCAACTTTGTCAAAATAACCGAGACTATCGGTTTGAGCGTACAGCTACAGGAGAGGTGATCATCATGCCGCCTACAGGAGCTGAAACAGGGGAACGCAACGCCGAGATCACTTATCAATTAAAAGCATGGAATCACCAGAATAAACTGGGAAAAGCTTTTGACTCTTCTACTGGTTTTAAACTTCCCAATGGTTCCGAGCGCTCTCCTGATGCCTCCTGGGTAAAACTGGAAAAATGGGATGCTTTGACAAAAGCAGAAAAAGAAGGATTTGCCCCTTGCTGCCCAGATTTTGTAGTTGAACTAATGTCAATTAGTGATTCTCTTGAAAAGACCCGTTCCAAAATGAAAGAATATATAGACAATGGCGCAAAACTAGGATGGTTGATTAATCGAAAAGAGCAACTAGTAGAAATCTATCGAACCAATAAAGAAGTAGAAATTTTACAAACTCCGCTGACTTTATCTGGAGAAGAAGTTTTATTTGGTTTCGTTTTAAATCTAGCAGAAATTTGGTAATTATGCTGTAATAAGCTTTGCTATAAGGATTCCAGTTCTTCAAACTGACCACTAGAACAGTCAATCCCAAAAAAGATCTTTTGGGGGAGTGTCTCTTTCTTGATTAACTAAGTAATTCTCTTAGTTATCTTTATTTGATGACTTTTTTTTGAGTAGATTAGCTAAGGATCCAAACAGGGCAATTCCTGTAACAGATCCTAAGACATTGAGAGGCTCAGGAACTTCGGTTGCAACGAAATCGACTCCATGATAGTCTGTCCAGGCACCTATACTGTTACCATAACCGGAAGTAAATTTATAAAGTGCATAGCCAATAACAGGGTTGACCTCATCAGGGGTACTATTGTAGTAAAGTACGAGTCCTGCTTGATTGGCAAAAGTTAATGCTTCTGTATGAAAGCCTATCCCGCCGTAGGTAAGTTGGGGTTGATTTTGAAAGAGTAAATCATTGATAATGGCTGGTTTATCCCTATATGGAGGTAGATATGAAGGAGTCCCTGGTGGATATAATCCTGTGATTGTTGAACCCTCAGCAGTTCCAATGATATCCGTAACTAGAAAGGGGGCTAAATTATTGGTTGTAAGCGTACCACTTCCGCCAATAATTCCAGTTCCACTGTATGACCAGTTCCATGTGGCAGCTTGAGCTCTAGTCTCTGTCATGCCAAAAATAACCAGACCCAAAAGCAAAGCAATTTTTTGAAAATTCATTCGATTTATATCTCCTTTAAGGAATTATTATAAAGAACTTTAAACCAGACAATTAACCCAATTAACCAATGAGATTTGAATTTCTTTGGATCTCGGTAAAAATATGATCCAGGATTTCTTGAGCTCCTTGGTTTCGTAAACTATTGGCCAGCTGGATACCAATATTTTCAGACTCTTGGGCAGATCCACTTACAGTATCTTTAACCAGTTTTTTTCCATCTAAACTAGCCACTAGACCAGTCAAGCTCAAAATACCATCTTCAATTTTGCTATTGACTCCAATAGGAACCTGACAGCCTCCTTCTAGCTCTCGAAGAAAAGCCCTCTCAGCCAAGCAACAATCTCTAGATGCTGGATGTTCTAGAACCTTTAAAAGCTCCAGCACGTAGCTATTCCCCTCACGACATTCAATTCCAAGGGCGCCCTGACCTACTGCATGCAAGGAGATTTCAGGCGGAATAATCTGATGAATACGATCTTGCATACCCAATCGCTCCAATCCGGCCGCTGCCAAAATCAAGGCGTCGTACTGTTCATCTTCGAGTTTTTTGAGACGAGTATTGACATTTCCTCTAACATCTTTAAAGGTCAGATGAGGATAATGGTATTTAAGCTGAGCCAGTCGTCTCAATGAAGAAGTTCCAATGACCGAATTTTCAGGCAATGTTTCTAATTGGTATTGCCCATTCTTTTGATTGACAACCAAGGCATCAGACGGATTAACCCTTTCGGTAATACATCCCAAGACCAGTCCTTCTGGTAATCGGGTGGGAAGATCCTTGAGCGAATGAACAGCCAAATCTATATTCCCATCGAGCATTCCCACTTCCAATTCTTTTGTGAACAGCCCCTTATCTCCAATTTTAGCCAAGGCAACATCGAGAATCTTGTCACCTTGAGTACTCATAGTCTCTATAGTAAAAGTCTGGTCCTTGTGGTGCAACTGAAGCTGCTCATGGATAAAGTATGTTTGCACTAAGGCAAGTTGACTTTTGCGAGAACCAATACAAATATTACGATTAAGACTCATTTTGCTAGGATTTTAAAGTTTCACCGGTATGAATTAGCGTATCACGACAGCATGCCTGAGAACAAATCAACAAAGGTTATCAAGATGATAGACTAAGCTTTAGACCTGCAAAAGTCAAAGTTTAGATGTCCACATTTAATCAACTCTCATCTCTTGGCGATCTTCTTGTTGAACAAATTCCTGGACAAGAGACTATACTGGCCTGTCCATTGACGGTCGATTCTATGTCCAAGGTGTTACAGTTAGCCTCTTTAAATCGATGGTCAGTAGTCCCCACCGGCCAAGGTACTAAATTGACTTGGGGGTCTGCGATGATAAATTCTCCCAAAATATTACTTAGCACAAAAAAATTAAACAAGATTCTCGATCACGCTGCCTCTGACCTTACGGTGACCGTAGAAGCCGGCTTACAGCTAAGTCAGCTACAGAAAGAACTAGCCAAGTTTCGCCAGTTCTTGCCTATTGATCCTGCTTACCGAGATCTAGCAACCCTAGGAGGTATCGTTTCGACCGCTGATACTGGTAGCTATCGGCAAAGATATGGATCTCTGAGGGATTTAGTTCTAGGTCTCTCCTGGCTTAGAAGTGATGGACAACTAGCCAAAGCTGGTGGCAAGGTCGTCAAAAACGTAGCAGGTTACGACTTGATGAAACTTTTAAGCGGATCCTATGGAACCTTGGGAGTCATAACGAGTATAACCTTTCGACTCTATCCATTGCCTAGCGACTCTCTGACTTTGCTGATAACCGGAAAGGCAGAGGAGATCAATCTACTTGCTCAAAAAATATATCAATCCAGTCTGACCCCCAGCATGTTTGACTTACTTTCAGCTGGATTGGTAACACGCCTGGGTCTAGGGGAAGATTTGGGACTCATTGTTAGATGGCAAACTACTGCCGAGAGCATTGATAGGCAAAAAGAGATAGTGATGGCAGAGCCTTATAACTGTCAGTTTAAAGTTTACCAAGGAGAAGCGCAAGATGATCTCTGGCAAGAAATCAAATCTACCATTCGCCATAAAGATCAGCAATCATCTATAATTTGCAAATTCGGTATCAAATCGAGCTGTGGAGTGGATTTTCTCAATTCTACTTTAGCCAAATCATTGCTGGGACAATTTCATTTTACCAGCGGTATAGGTTATCTCAAAACAACAGAAATACAATCCCTAAAAGAGCTTCGTAAATTCCTAGAAGCGCAAAAAGGCTTTCTTACAATTTTGGAAAGATCAACAACAGAAAACAGTTTTGAATCACTTGAACCTTGGGGATATCAGGGCAATTCTCTAGATTTGATGTCCAAGATCAAACAACAATTTGATCCTCTCGCAATACTAAGTCCCGGACGTTTCATTGGCAATATCTAAAAATCATGCAGACTTCTAATACAGGTTTCGATTCTAAAAATCCCCCTTCTGCCGAATTGCTAGATGCCTGTGTGCATTGTGGCTTCTGCCTAGACACCTGTCCCAGCTACCGGGTAATAGGCAAGGAAACTGATTCTCCGCGCGGACGTATCTATCTGATGGATGCCATTAATCAAGATGAGGCTCGTTTTGATTCGGTAACCTCCCAGCATTTTGATAGCTGCTTGGGTTGTTTGGCATGTGTGACAAGCTGTCCATCCGGTGTAAGGTATGACCAATTGATTATCTCGACTAGAGCGCAGGTTGAAAGAAACCAACCCCGCTCGTTCCATCAAAAAGTCATAAGGAGTATTATTTTTAATCTTTTTCCTTATCCTGAACGTTTAAAATATCTCTTACCTTTGTTCTGGCTATACCAAAACTCTCGATTACAATCTCTCTTTTTGAAAATGGGCTTCCTCAAAGCCATCTCCTCCAACCTCTCTGCAATGGAATCTTTATTGCCCCCAGTAGACCTAAAAAGCCTTCAGGTTAATTTTCCTGCTATAGTTCCATCTCAAGGGAAAAAACGTTATAGAGTTGGTATGGTTTTAGGCTGTGTGCAGCGTCTATTTTTCTCCTCAGTCAATGCCGCCACTATTAGGGTTTTAACTGCCAATGGCTGCGAGGTGGTAATTCCTCCTCAACAAGGATGCTGCGCCGCAATACCTGCTCATCAAGGACGTGAAAAGCAGGCTCAGGAACTTGCTCGGCAAATGATAGATAGTTTTGCAGCAACAGAAGTTGACTATATCATTATCAACGCTGCAGGTTGCGGACATACACTCAAGGAGTATGGAGGTATCCTAAAGGATGATCCGCTGTACCAGCAAAAGGGCAGAGATTTCTCCAATAGGGTCAGGGATATTCAGGAATTTCTTGTAGAGATTGGGTTAACTACTCAGCTTTTCCCCCTTACAGAAGAAACTTTGACCATAGTTTATCAAGACGCTTGTCATCTATTGCATGGCCAATCTATCAGCGCGCAGCCTCGAGAACTTTTGCGACAAATCCCAAATGTGATCCTGAAAGAACCGCTTGACGCCGCACTTTGTTGTGGAAGTGCCGGAGTATACAATATGCTTGAACCAGAGGTTGCTGAGCAATTGGGGCAACAGAAACTGAAAAATCTCTTAAATACCGGGGCTCAAATGATTGCATCGTCAAATCCGGGCTGTTCATTACAAATTACTAGGTCTATGAAAACCCAGGGTCAAGCCATTGCACTGAGACACCCAATTGAACTATTAGACCTTGCAATTAGAGGAGAGAGGATTTAAAGGATTATAAGATCTCCATAAATCTCCATAGATTATGTTATCTGTTTTCCATGGTTTGTGATAGCCACCACTCCAGTGAATAACCTTAGCTTGTGCTAAATCACACTTGAGCAAGCTTGCTACAGGTCTGGAATTTCCATAGCCAGAACGATTCCAATTTCTATCTAGAGGTATAAAGTTTTTAAACATCAAGTTTAATATAGTCTCGTCCCCAACTCTGTAAAGATTATAGTTATGATTTGCCTCCAAGTCGAGATAATATTGGAGATTTTTGTAAGTCTCCTGATTCCAATAAGAAAAGTCAGTTAAGAACACACCACTATTAAAACTATATTTCATTTCCTTAGTTTCCTTTAAGGCAATTAATATATTGACAAAATGCCCAAGGGGAGGGAGTAATTGAGGCGCTGCTGCAAAAAACTGGTTACTGGAAAACGACTCTACGGCATTGTATAAATCTGCTATATCAGCAAGAACAATTAAGTCTGTATCAAGATATATTATTTTATTTATATCAGGAAAAATATCTTTTAAGAAAAAGCGGGAAAATTGCATATTTCTAGATTTTTTTCTTTCATCCGACTGTTCAGCATATTTCGCACCGAGATATATTTTGATGAATTCTGGTGGATTGAAAGTCTGAATTCTAATAGTAAAAATATGCTCGGGAAAAGTCTGTTCAATTAAATCAGAAAAAAAATCAATCTCTTCTTCAGGAACTACAAGATTAAATCTCAGATTTTCCGGAAATTTTGTATTTCTTATAATTGAGTTTATTGTTGTCAGTAACGAAAGATAAATCGGTTTATTTAAAGCGAACGCAACGTCTATATAGGTCATAAAAAAGGGTATAATTGTATTTTATTTAGCAACAACGCCAGCTTACTCTATATCATAGTAATTTTGTCCTTAGATGACAAGAGGTTGATGGTTTATTCAATATTCTTGAATACCTATTATAAATCTGCAAGAGATGAACCTATAATCCTAGATAGTTTACGGGTGAGAAGTCTACCAAATATATCCCATATTCCCCATATGTGATTAACTAATTATTAAAGTTCTCAATTTTGTCACCCTTAAGATCAATTAATAAAATACTGGAATCTAGAAAATATGAAAATCTTGTTTGTTTCAGCCGAGGCTGCTCCTATCGCCAAGGTAGGTGGACTGGGAGATGTAGTAGGGGCTCTGCCCAAGGTTTTACGTCAATTGGGACATGATGTCCGGATTTTTTTTCCATACTATGGTTTTCTACCAGACAAGATGAGTATTCCTGCTGAACCAATCTGGACGGGATCGGCGATGTTTGAGAAGTTTTCCATCTACGAAACGATCCTACCTGGCAGCGATGTTCCCCTTTATCTGTTTAACCATCCCAGCTTTAATCCACGTAATATTTATGGGGGTGAAGATGAAGCATGGCGTTTTACTCTTTTTAGTAATGGAGCAGCGGAATTTGTTTGGAATTATTGGAAACCAGATGTAATTCATTGTCATGACTGGCACACAGCAATGCTTCCTGTTTGGATGCATCAATCTTCTGATATTGCCACGGTCTTTACAATCCACAACCTAGCATATCAAGGTCCCTGGCGTTGGTATCTACAAAAGATAACCTGGTGCCCATGGTATATGCAGGGCGAGAGCGTCATGTCTTCAGCCATTATGTTTGCAGACCGAGTGACAACGGTCTCTCCAACCTACGCAAACCAGATACAGACCCCCACTTATGGAGAAGGGCTAGATGGTTTGCTCTCTTATGTTAGTAGCAATACGGTTGGCATTTTAAATGGCATTGATACTAATCTATACAATCCCGGAGCCGATCGTTTCATAATGCAGGAATATACGGCCGATACCATTGAAAAACGCATAGCGAACAAGACAGCCCTCCAGGAAGAAGTTGGACTGCAGGTCAACAAGGGAGCCATGTTGGTTTCTATGGTTACCCGCCTGGTTGAACAAAAAGGAATAGATCTGCTCCTACAGATTCTAGATAGGTTCCTTTCCTACACAGATGCACAATTTTTAGTGCTAGGTACAGGAGATCGTTATTATGAAAGCGAACTTTGGAATATTGCCTCTCACTTTCCTGGCAGAATGTCTGTCCAGCTCCTCTACAACGACGCTCTCTCTCGCCGAATCTATAGCGGATCGGATGTATTAGCTATGCCTTCGCGTTTTGAGCCTTGTGGCATCAGTCAAATGCTGGCAATGCGATATGGCTGCGTACCACTAGTGCGCAATACAGGAGGATTGGTGGATACGGTTTCATTCCATGATCCAGCTAATGAGAAAGGAACAGGCTTTAGCTTTGACCGCTATGAACCTTTAGACTTTTATACTTGTCTGATAAGAGCTTGGGAAAGCTACCGTTATAAAGAAAGTTGGACCCTTCTCCAGCAAAGAGCGATGCGCCAAGATTTCAGTTGGTATCAATCAGCAATTGATTATCTAAAGGTTTACAAACAGATCAAAGGAATTCCCGATATATTGACCACTGAAGAACAGAATAAATTAGCTATTATGACCAAGCCAAAGAGTTGATTTTCACTTTGTAGAAGATAGATTGAAATAAACAGTAGCGCGGCCGACTCCGTCTTTTCGGCCCATACTGGATAACACTAAGGATTTCAAATGTTCCAGTAGGGGCTCAAGAGGGAGCTGAGCTACGGTAGTTATGGGATATTTTTTAGCCAAAAGAGGTAAAAATTTTTCCCAATTGAGATAGAAGTAACCATCGTTATTTTTAGGAAGGGAGCTTTGCAAAAGGGCTAAATTAGAATGAGCTGAAGCTCTAATAGCAACCTTGAGGGTCTCAATGGAGCTGGCAAAAATTTCATAATTTCCCACAGTGGCATGAATTCCCTTGACAAGCGTGCTTAGATTGGATGAGTCCTGATCACTCTCAAATTCCGACCAGACCGTAGCCTGATGACCTAAAACAGAAAGAGAGCCAAGACTAAGTCCCTGTTCAAGGGCGATTGTATTTAGATTTTCAATACCGGAATCAACCCCCGGCTTGCGCTCAACGGCAAATAACCAATCTGGCGATTCATCTTTGGAATTATCGATCAGAGCAAGAGCAAATTCTCCCTTGACCCACGGAAAGACATCTTGAGTTATGGTTATTTGTCCAAGCCTATTTTCCAAACGCTTGAGTGCATCGTTGAGAATTTGTTGAAGAGGACTGTTGTCAGATAATTCTTTATCAATTTTATCCCAAAGCGCAGGTAGGTCAGATCCTGATAGTGAAACGATACTGCTACTAGGTACATATTCAAGCGCACCAACAGGCTCTGAGAGTATTGGTTCACTGGAGTCAGAGAGATTATCGTTGATTAGTGCTGTCTGAGCTATCAATCCCCCCTCATCAAGGGTAAGGTTTACTGTCAGTGTCTGCACAATCTTACTATCTGCCGGAGCGGCAACATTACCCAACCAAGCTGATACCAGAGGAAGATTGGCATAAACTAAGCCTAATCGCGATGGTTCAACAGACTCTAGAGCTCTTGAGTAGAGAGGGGATCTCTTTAAGCTCAAATTATCAACCTGCAAGGTGTTGATTGCCTCGCGCAGAATTTTTGGACGATTTGCAAACAGGACAAAATCAGCCAAAACAGCGCTACTGGTAAGAAATTTGTCAGGCTGAGAATTGAGCAAGTTCTGAGTGATTATATTGACACCCTTGTAGGATTCAAACTTTAATTGTGAGTTTCGCTTGAGGGCGTTTTTAGAATATGCAGCTTGGAGAAACTCTTTTGATAACTCAGGATTTTTGGTTTCAACCGCCAGTAAATAACCCGGTTCAACACCATTGACGCTATTGTGATCGTAGTCAAGCGAAGTTACCGCAAGAGTTATTTCTTGTCCGATCCAAGGACTAATCTCTTTACGATAATCAAGCCCTGTGGATTTGAGAAGATTGATCTCCAACTGCCTTATATCGCGTTGTACCTTTGCCCGTTGCCATACCGGAACTCTTGAACTAGTTAGACTCTCAAGGGAATCTGGGTTAACCAGAAGCGAAAACATCAAAGGAGATTGCTTAGGAACAAGCAAAGGGGCTTGAGGTTCCCTTAGAAGACTAGCGGTAGCCAAACTTAAAGGGCCAGAGCGCAAAGTCCAAGCAAAGATTGATCCTGCCACTGTCAACATAGAGATAACGACAATGAGCAAAACTAGAAAAAATGAACGCTGTTTCACAGATTCTGCCTAATGAGCTAACTACTTAGTATTTTAAGCCTAGATCAGCTAATTTTCTTCTCGATAACCCAATTCAGCTAACAACATTCTAGATTGTCTCCATTTGGGCTCGACTTTGACAAAAAGCTCCAGATAGACATCACCGTCAATAAGTTTTTGGATCTGTTCTCTGGCAGATTGGCCGATATTTCTAAGCATTGAGCCCTTTGCTCCAATGATAATACCCTTTTGAGATTGTCTTTCAACATTAATAGCGGCCATAACTCTAGTGAGCTTGGGAGTTTCTTCTACCTTTTCAATAACAACAGCAACCGAATGGGGTATCTCTTGTTGAGTTAGGTGTAATATCTGTTCTCTAATTAACTCACCCATAATAAAGCGCTCAGGCTGATCTGTAACCAAATCTGGAGGATAGTAATAAGGACCGTTTGGCAGAGCTTCCAGGAATCTTTGCTGTAGCTCTAAAGTACCTGTGCCATCAAGGGCTGAAAACTTGAGGTAGGGCCAGCTATATTGCTGAGCTAAATCATGATAGCTTTGGTCAATTTGTTCATCTTTTTGTTGGTCTGCTTTATTGAGACCCAAGATAACAGGAGTCGATGAACTTGTCAAAAGTTCTGCTATATAACGATCCCCACCTCCGGCTTTAACAGAACAATCCACAACCATTAAAACTAAATCTACCGAATCAAAAGAGGCGATAGCGTTTTTGAATAGAATTTTGCCAAGTTGATGATGTGGCTTGTGAATGCCTGGGGTATCTACAAAAATAATCTGGGCATTCTCGTTGGTTAGAATTCCCCTCAAACGATTGCGCGTGGTTTGGGCTACAGGAGAAGTTATCGCTATTTTTTGACCAATAAGATGGTTCATCAATGTGGACTTTCCGACATTGGGACGACCTACAATGGCAATAAAGCCGGATCTAAAATTTTCTTTTGCCTCGGGAATTGTTCCTAGCATCGCTTTGTTGAGATTCATATACAATTACCATATCGCGAAGTCTTGTCCATTGGAAATTTTAAGGGCAGACAAAAGAGTGTCAATTACTGTGGTAAATTATTTCAAAGATTTTATTCTGCAACACCGAAGTAAAATCATAGTATCCACTTGAGTCTATTTCCAAATGCCTCGTACGAGAAAACTTCTTTCTATTGGACACTCATATGTAGTTGCCTTGAATAGGCGATTGGTAAATGAAATGGCTTTGCTTGGCAAAGGGAAGTGGGATGTAACCGCAGTTGCCCCCAGTATCATGCACGGCGATCTCAGAACATTGAAGCTCGAAAGTGATCCCAAAGAGATTTGTCGACTCGAAAAGGTACCAGTTTATAACAGTGGTCGAATTCACTTCATGACCTATGGCTGGCGATTGAAGGAAATAATGCAACAGCCATGGGATCTTGTTCATTGTTGGGAAGAGCCATACATACTCGCTGGCGCTCAGCTTGCCTGGTGGATGCCTCAAGAATCTCCTTTGGTCTATAGAACTGCCCAAAGTAAATCTAAAAGATATATACCTCCTTTCAACTGGATAGAGCAATATTCCATGAATCGTGCCTCAGCCTGGATATGCTCAGGACAAACAGTCTATGACGCGCTAAGAGATCGCTCTGGCTATGCCAAGCCCATGAGATTGATCCCCCTTGGAGTCGATCCTAAACACTTCTATCCATCGCCAGAGTCCGGCAAAAGGATTCGCCAGATCCTCAATTGGGATGATACTGATGTACCGATCATTGGCTATCTAGGGCGACTGGTACCCGAAAAGGGATTAACATTGTTGATGAATGTTCTCGAACGTCTTGAGGTGCCTTGGCGGGTGTTGTTTGTTGGTACTGGTGAGATGGAACGTGAGTTGCAAAATTGGTCAAAACTTCATCCTAATCAAGTTAGAATTTGCACTGATGTTCGACACAACGAAGTTGCTCAGTACCTTAATGCCATGGATGTACTGGTTGCCCCAAGTCAGACTAAAAAAAACTGGCGTGAACAATTCGGCAGAATGTTGATTGAAGGACTTGCTTGTGGTGTTCCTGTAATTGGTAGTGACAGTGGAGAAATTCCTTATGTAATTGGACAAGCCGGTGTTGTGGTAGGAGAAAAAGATGAGTCTGCCTGGGTCGGGGCTATTTCCGAATTGATAACCAACCCAGCTAAAAGAGAAGAATTAAGAGAAAGAGGACTAGAGAAAGTGCATACTGAATTTAGTTGGGAGATTGTTGCACGAAAATATCTCGACTTTTTTGATGAACTTGTAGAAACCAATACTTTTGGCAGAAAATGAAAATCACCACAATAGTACCTCGTTTACCACCAGCTATTGATGGATTGGGAGACTATGCCTCGATATTGGCTAAGAGAATATTGCAGGACTATTTGTTAAATAGTGAGTTCATTGTAGGAGATCCATCTTGGTCTGGGGAGAAATTGTTTGCTGATTTCCCGGCTAGGAAAGTACAAAAGAGATCTCCTGATTCTCTATTGGAGCTACTGCCTTGTCTGAGCGCAGATAAAAATATTGTTCTACTTCACTATGTCGGCTATGGCTACGCTAAAAGGGGTTGTCCAGTATGGTTGGTAAATGGACTCGAAAAATGGTACAGACAGACACCAAATTCTCATTTGATCACCATATTTCATGAAGTCTATGCTTACGGTCCAATTTGGAATAGTCAATTCTGGACCTCACCATTGCAGAGAAGCTTGGCGACTCGCTTAATTAACCTCAGTGATCAATATACGACAAGCAATAGAATATTTGCCCAGAGAATTAGTAAATTGATTGGTGGCAAAGATAAACAGATCTCAATCAACCCGGTTTTCTCCAATGTTGGCGAGCCAGATCATTTGAATGAACTCTCAGAGCGCAAACGCCAATTGGTTATTTTTGGTGGGGTCGCCTGGCGACGAAGGGCCTACTATCAATCAAGATCACTTCTCGAGGAAACTTGTATCCAACTGGAAATTGAGGAGATTTTGGATATCGGAGCACCTCTGGATCTGGAAATCAATTCTGTTGCTGGCGTTGCCATAAATTTTCTGGGAAAAAGATCCCCCGAAGAAATTAGCCATTTTCTCTCCGATGCCCTGGTAGGGTTTCTCTGCTACCCCAATCAGTTTTTAGCCAAATCGGGAGTTTTTGCCGCTTATTGCGCTCACCGCCTATTGCCTGTATGTGTATCAGAGCGGGGAGAAAATGAGGATGGACTAGAAGCTGGGAAAAACTATTATCTTTTGGATACCGCTCAAACAACCTTCAATATATCTCTCCAGCAGGTGATCGCCGACAATGCCCACAATTGGTACCAGCAACATAGCGTCAAGGTACAAGCTCACAATCTCTACCAAAAATTATATTGACAAGCAATGGTGCCAGAAAGCAGGAGAGTACATCTGGACTTACCCAAGCTTATCAGGGTATTTTGAATCTTTAGCGTCGGATTTGGCTGGCCATAGCTTTAAACTGGTTCATGCTGGGTCCAGGTAGGCGGCGGGTAAGAGTTTGGGAATAGCATTGTCCAGTGGTTTTGCTACTGACAGCAGGTTCTCCTTTGTTAGCTGACTTGGTAACCGATGTTTTTTGGGCAGCAGGGGCCGGGGTTGTTTTGGGCTCGTCTTTTTGGACAACAGGAGCCGGAGCCGCCTTGGGTTCAATGACAGGAGCTTCTTTAGCTGGTTCTACTAAATCTTCTTTTAATTCCAGGAAAAAATTGCCTTTTTTAGCGCCTTTATTTCCACCAAATAACTTAAACATCTGAAATTTCTCCTAAATTTTCTCTGATAAAGGTCTCTATCTATTATCATCAAGCCAGAGTAGATCATCGCTTGCAACATTAGTTAACCAAATTTAACAAATCATCCGAAACTATCCTACAATCGTTCTGTTCTAGGTAATAAAGAGAGAATATGGAAATTTCAGGAACCGCAAATTTAGAACAAGACTGGATTGGTGATGTACTGGCAATTGGCTTTATAGAAGGTCAAATAGCCCTAGAAAATTCTAGAGCCCAACTTGATCAAAAGCTAAATGGTTTAGTGAGTGAGATTATCACTGAGAGTAAATTTGAGGGCAAAGCTGGCTCAAATGTCAGTTTAAAAATCGCTGGAATAAAAGATCTCAAAAGGATCATATTGGTAGGACTAGGGAAAGAACCCAGCCTGGACAATATCAGAAATGCAGCAGCAACCGTAGCTCGAGAAGCCAAAAAAAACAAGAGTCTCTCTATTGCATTACCCGTTATTGAGGCTGATGCTCAGAAGATTGCCCAAGCCCTCACCGAAGGTTTACTGCTAGGTCTCTACAAAGATGAACGATTTAAATCAGAGCCAGAAAAGAAAGAACTCGAACTTGAATCAGTAGAATTACTGGGGCTACCTGATACCCAAGCGTCTATTGAACTAGCCCAGACTATCATTAGTGGTGTGATTTTGGCAAAAGAATTGGTGGCTGCACCTGCTAATTTCGTAACCCCTCTGGAGATGGCTCAGAATGCCTATCAGATTGCACAACAGTATGGACTGGGATTAAAAGTACTAGAAGAGCAGGACTGTAAAGAGCTGGCAATGGGCGCCTTTCTTGGCGTTGGACAAGCTTCAAATCTGCCACCTAAGTTCATCCATCTAACCTATACCCCAAGCCAAAAAGCCAGCAAAAAAGTAGCAATCATAGGTAAAAGTCTAACTTTCGATTCGGGTGGATTAAATATCAAAGGGCAAGGTAGTGGCATTGAAACTATGAAAATGGACATGGCCGGAGGCGCGGCTACCCTGGGAGCTGCCAAGGTGATTGGTCAATTGAAGCCAGAAATTGAAGTTCATTTTATCTGCGCTGCTACTGAAAACATGATCAGTGGAAATGCTATGCATCCTGGCGATATTCTAACTGCTTCCAACGGCAAGACAATTGAAATCATCAATACTGATGCTGAAGGAAGACTGACTCTAGCAGATGCGCTTGTCTATGCTGAAAAACTGGAAGTGGATTATATTGTTGATCTGGCAACTCTGACCGGTGCCTGTGTGGTTGCCCTGGGTGACGATATTGCAGGATTATGGAGCACAGACCAGGATCTGATCGATCAGTTACAACAGGCCGCTAAAGACTCCGGTGAAAAAATCTGGCTCATGCCACTTGAGAGCAATTATTTTGAAGCAATCAAATCTCCAATAGCAGATCTCAAAAATGTAGGTTCGCGCGCTGGTGGTTCAATCACTGCTGCTCTTTTCCTCAAAGAGTTCATCAAGGAAACTCCCTGGGCTCATCTCGATATTGCAGGGCCGGTCTGGGCAGATAAGACCTCTGGTATTAATAATGCCGGTGCTACTGGTTTTCCCGTACGAACATTAGTGAGCTGGATCTTGGCTTTGGCCGATCATTAGCTTCATACTCTTTAGCCACTCCTGCCTTATTGGTTCTATAGCCCTATCAAGCTCTGGCATATAGACAGGAGATGGTAGAACCTGCCCAAAAAAACGATTCATAACTGCGTTCTCTTGTATTATATGAAAGTCTAAGGGCAGGGGACCGCCAAGATGTCTACTATTTACGTTGAAATTGGGTCTTTGATTGCGATATTGCAAAACGGGAGCTTTCTGTTTTATCCATTGCTCCAGATTGGCCGCATTCTTAAAACTATCAATGAACTGTTGCTTGATATCTTCGCTCATGGGAGGTTCTCCTAAGGCGGACCAACCTTTTTCTATCAAAACCATTCTTTGCTCTTTATCGTACCAGGCTTTTAAGGCAAGCTCGGCTGGCATATTGCCGATTGAGTCGATTTCTCGCTCAATAGATTCTCCTTTGGCTTGCTTTAACAGTAACTGAGATAATTTATCGCCTGATATGTCAAAATCACCAGAGGCCTCATCAAGATTTCCTCTCCACCAATTTAGCCCACCCCTGGCTTGATGCAGATAGTTATAAAACTCATCACCCCGGGCGTACTTGCTCAAGAGTTGATCATATTGTTGGTTTAATTCTTTTAGTACCCTGGGGTAGATTGGCTGGAGTTGCTTAGTCTGCCAAAAGGGACTGGTGATAAAAACAGGACGACGTAGACATTCTAGAGTAAAGGCTTTGATGGCTAACTCGGTTCGGTTTTTCATTAACAGACTCAAGCCCAAACCGTAGGCATTGTTTCTTTTGGCCGGCATAAGCTCTATTGCTCTAATAAAAGAAGCAGTGGCTTTTTCAGGAGCAATATTTAACCAGAGCCAACCTAGGCTACTGCGGCCAAACTCGAGATAGGGAGAATCTTTGACACCTTTTTCCAACCAATTGATTGCACCTAACAAAAGCGATCTTCTAAGCCGCTGGTCGGGAATTTCACCGGCCAAATCACCTAAATTCCAGCCCAACTGTAAAGGATAATAGGGTTCCCACTGCGCAAGCTCATGAGCTCTAGAAAGTGAATGGGAAAATGCTCTGATATTTTGACGGCTTAGAGAGAAAAATCCTTGACTTGAGATCGACCAAGCCATCTGCACAGGAACAGACCAGATAATGATCGCCGTTAGAAATGCCAATCCACCATAAAATATCGCTTTTGGATTGACTACTATTGTTTTAGGAGCAATGGTATATGAATTCAGACAAGCTAAGTAGATCAACAATAGTCCATTGATGGCTAAATTATCTAATTGATAATCGGTTAGACTCATCAACAGATAGCTTAAAATTCCTGCGCAGATTGAGTAATAAAGCGGCTGATCATCTAATGGGGGTCGTTGAAGAAATTTGAATATCAATAAAATCAAAGTTAAGAGAAAAAGCAAAACTCCCCAGATACCCAGCTCGGCAAATAACTCAACAGGAGTGCTGTGCAATTGGTAAAGCCATTCTGCCTGGAAACCAGCCCAAACTGGATGATATTTTTGATAGAGTAGAGGCACACCGCCAATGCCTATTCCACTCCAGAGATGGGACAATCCCATTTGATAGCCCACCTCATTAGTAATAGTACGAAAGGTTAGCTCTTCAGAGCCACCTTTTCCACTAATAATCTCCAGCAGGATACGGCTAAGTCGATTATTAGAAACAATCAGTCCCAATAAAATCACTAAAATGACTATACTGCTTAGAGTTAAAAGCTTTTTGGGTAATCTGTTCTGGCGAAATAGCACTATTACAGATAGTAAAAATACCAAAACTAAAGATAACCAGGCTGCTTTGGAACTGGTTGTATATAGATCAATTAAACCAAAACCTATGCCAGCTATATAAAGCCAACGCAATCTTCTCTTTTCAGAGATAGCCAAACCCACCAGAAGAGGTAATCCCAAAATGAGATAGCCAGCTACATAGTTAGGATGCCCAAGCGGCGCCCAGTTGCGCAAATCCAATATGGAAAAATCGTAAAATAAGTGCAGGCCAAGTTTCTGGTTAATCGTTCCTATATGGGAGATTGTGGGTAGATAAGTCTCTTTTAACCAAAAGAAAAGACTGATGATTATAAATGCAATGATCAGCAAGCCCTGAAATTTCAGTAGTTTCTTACTGCTTTCTTTGTTGGTCAAACTTTGGCTTAATACATAGAGCGTAGCCAACCAACCAACTACCGCAATGGCATTCCAAATTGCCTGATTTCTAAATTCGGCAAAACCAACCGAAATTGCTGTTGCCAGGAGGATAAGCAAAGACCAAAGATCCCAGCTTCTCCCTAAAGAGAACATTTGGTCTAAAAGCCATAGCCTCGCTAAAAACCAGAAAAAGCCACCCAAATAGCAGGTCTGCCAGAGCAATACCCACGGATAATCAACAGCCAAACTGTTGCTATTGGGCATGAGCGTAAACAATACGTACAAAACAAGAACAATCCAGGCCATTAAATGCCCCTGCGTAGAAGATCTTGATGGGTAGATCATAGTTCTAGGCTCAGCTTATAAAGATACTGACGAGAAAATGTGGTGACTTTGGCAAGATGCGCACTAGCTTGCGAACGAGACATTCCATTGGCCAGTAATTGACTCAATTCACTTTTAATTTGGTCGGCAGTCAGATGTATTTTTTCTGATAGAGCTTTACCTTCAAGAATTAGGGTGTATTCTCCTCTTGGTCGACGTTGCTGGTAAATTGTCAGAGCCTCGGATAAGGTTCCTCGCCAAATTTCCTCATGAAGCTTGGTCAATTCTCTGGCTATGGCAATGTTTCTTGACTGGCCTAACATCTGGCAGAGATCCCCAATAGTCTCCAATAGTCGATGTGGGGCTTCATAAAAAATCATGGTTTGTTTTTCTTCGCTCAAGTATTCTAGCCTTTCTTTCCTTTCTTGCCGGCAACTTGGTAAGAAACCTTCAAAAACAAAACGATCACTAGGTAAACCTGAAACTACTATTGCCGCTAGTGATGCGCTTACTCCTGGAATTGGACATACCTTTATATTTTGTTTGATACATTCGCTCACTATTTCATGGCCAGGATCGGAAATACCGGGCATACCAGCATCTGTGACCAAGGCTATGGATTTACCTTGCTTTAAGTAGGCAATCAATTCTGGTATTCTTGCATTTTGATTGTGTTGATGATAGCTGATCTGGTTGGTAGCTATCTGAAAATGCGCCAGAAGCACTCCGGTATGACGTGTATCTTCTGCAGCAATCAAATCTACGCATTTAAGAGTCTTGATTGCTCTAAATGTCATATCTTCCAGATTACCAATTGGTGTACCAACAAGATATAAGATGCCCTGGTTCTCTGGAAGGTTTTGCTGCGAATCAACTTGGGAGGATAACATAATAAATACAGCTTACTTGACCTAATGAACCTAGTCAATCTTGGCAAGCATTTTAAAATACAAAGTTAGAAGCATGATCTAATCGAGCCTCAGTAATCCCTTTAACAAAGATTAAAGTTACGGGGAATATCATGAATACCCGAACCATCCTTATCTAAGGTCACAAAAGTTCCAGTAGAGGGCCCCTTAAAGCCCACATAATGATCTCCAATGGCATCTGTGCCCTCATAACCTAAGCTTTGCAAAACTTCTGTTAGCTTAATGACATCCCTACCAGGTTTGAAGTTGGTAATAGTACTACCTGTCTCGGCTGGAGAAGTATAGGTAAACTCATTGATCCTTCCAGGATGACCAGTAAGGGTATCTCCGCCACCTAGACCTATTATTTGGGTTTCTTGACTACTTCCTGTCAAAGTATCTTTTAAAGGAGTACCAACTACTGTTTTTAAGGGAGAATTTGTTATTGCTAGTTTGACGCCAATTACCCCATTTACAGAAGCATCTGCATCGCCCCTACCGCCATCTTGGAAGTTGAGCTTAACGGTTTTAGTACCATCTGAGTTGTCGCTAATTACAACCCCAGTACTGCCGTTATTCACAAAGTTTACCCATTTTCCATTGGTATTTTGAACATAAATTCCATTAGCTTTAGAATCGCCAGTGACGTTGAAAGATAGAGTTGCTTGGCCGTTGTTATTGGCTGTTACATAGAAATCAAACTCTCCTGTAGTGTTGCTTAAGGGGTTTACTGGATCAGTAGGTAAAGCTACCGTAGGAGTAAGATCATGAGTCCACTGTCTTACCAAAGAGCCATTGGTATCTGTTAGCTCAACAGACCAGCTTGAAATTGGGGTAGAGCTTTCTTTTGTAATTGCCGCTTCTACTTGGAATTGTTGTTTGCCAGTATAGATTTGGTTTTGTGGTAGCTCTACAGTGATTGTTGTGTTAGTTTTTCTGCATTCAATACTATTTGTCCTGCTGCTTCATAATTTAATCCGGCTTTGGCTCCTCCATCTATGGTGAGATATCTCACAGCTAGATATTTACTGGCATCTCCCATGCGGGTTAGCATGAAGGTTATTTTTCCATCACTTTTAAATACATTAGGACTGCTCATATAGATTTGAGCGGGTTGCTTATTTGAAATATTAGCTTGGGCAGAAGATGCAGATGCAGCAGGCACCTGTCATTGCCGATATGTCCTCAAATACACACACACCAGGTTTGAGCTTCAATAGCGCTACCAAGGAGCAACTGGTCATCATATTGAAAGGCTCAAGGATAAAGGCTGCCACCATTGACAAACTCATTCAGAACCGCCCATACAATTCGATATCAGAGATGTTTTCAATATTAAAGTTTACGCCTTTTGCCAGGAAAGCAATACAAACAAAGTTGGACTCAGACCAAGTCTTTTTATAATGTTTTTTGGCAAATTTACTGGTATAGTATAAGAAAATTTTCCCTCTTTAGTTTGTCTCGTTCTTGGTACCCATAAGTCTTTTTTTTCGAGTAA
>CAIPYC010000063.1 GCA_903869185.1 uncultured cyanobacterium
CCATCAAAATAAAAAAGCATGGTCGACCAGCAAAAAGTATTTTTCGTTATGGACTTGATTTTCTGCGTTCCATTTTTGTTGATCTGGATCTAAAACAAAATGACTTCCTTCTCTGTCTTCAATTTTTGTCCTGTACGTAGGATAAAATATTAAGTGATCAAGAATTACACTCAATTTTGCTTCATTTGTATCACAAAAATGTGTTTAAAAAAGAAAAAGAAGAGGAATTTTTTGAATTTGTACGTCGATATCACGATGATGTAGTTTTGAAGTTTTGCCGATTATAAAAGTCCTGAATCGCTTTGAGAACTATAGTGGGATCTTCTTGTTGATTGATTAGAGAACAAAAATCCTTAGCACCAATTAAATCCTTGGTGTACCAATCAATATGTTTTCGAGCAACTTGGACTCCAATGGATTTTCCGTAATATTGCAGCATTGCCTCATAATGCTCCAGTAAAATCTCACCTTGCTGCTGAATAGATGGTGAACCGGGAATCATCTCTTTTTCCAAATAATGGATCACCTGTTGGATAAACCAGGGACGACCATAACAACCACGGCCTATCATCAAACCATCAGCTCCTGAGAGATTTAGAGCATTATCGACATCTTCAAAATTCAAGATATCTCCATTGACTATCACAGGAATCGAGACTGCATTTTTTACCTGAGCGATAAAAGACCAGTCAGCTTTACCTTGATAAAACTGACAACGAGTACGCCCATGTACGCTCACCATTTGGATTCCGCATTCTTGAGCAAGCTTGGCTAATCGCGGCGCGTTGAGATTATGGTGATCCCAGCCCATCCTCATCTTAAGAGTCACTGGTATCTCTACTGCCTTGACTGTCGCTTCGAAAATACCGACAGCACGAATCTCATCGCGCATCAGCGCTGAACCGGATTGGCCATTGACTACCTTTTTACAAGGACAGCCAAAGTTAAGATCTATCATGTCAAATCCCATATCCTGAGCCATCAGAGCGGCTTGGGCGATTACCTGAGGATCATAACCAGCAATCTGGAGAGCTAGAGGGTATTCATCACCTCCATGTTGAGCCATTTGCATAGTCCTGACATTGCGATGGAGCATCGTCACGCCAGTAATCATCTCAGAGACCACCATACCACAGCCAAAGCGCTTGACCAGTCTGCGAAAGGGCATGTCAGTGATTCCAGACATTGGAGCTAGAAATACGGGATTGACAATATTTAGATTGCCGACTTGAATAGATTGCACGCGATTAATACAAAAATCTATTCCACACCTTCAATGCGATCTTCAACTTCCTGATATAGTTCACGCAGGCGATCAAGATTTTCGGACGAAGTTTCCCAATAGCCACGTCCGTTGACTTCCAAGAGAGTACCGACAATCTTGCGAAAGGAATTAGGATTGAGATCCATCAGCCTTTTGCACATTTCGGGATCTTCAATAAAAGTGGTGTTTGTTTCTTCATAGACCCAGTTATCGACTGCGCCAGCTGTTGCAGACCAGCCCATAGTATTGACTAGGCGTTTTGAGAGTTCGCGCACACCTTCATAGCCATGTTTCAACATTCCTTCATACCATTTGGGATTGAGCAGTTTAGTTCTGGCATCTAACCTGACGGTTTCTGAAAGAGTTCTGACTTGGGCATTGGCAGTAGTTGTATCAGCAATATATGAGCTTGGTTTTTTACCATCATCTCTCAGGCTTGCTACCAATTTGGTAGGATCTGAATCAAAATAATGTGAAACATCTGTCAGGCTTATTTCGGCAGAATCAAGATTCTGGAAAGTAGCATCAGCGGTTTTGAGCGCGGATTCAAATAAACCACGACTTTGATCCATCACCCCAGGATTATCACTATTGAAGGCAAAAGATTTACGCTTGGCATACATCTCTTGCAACTGCGCTTCATCTTCCCATGTACTGTTTTCTACCGCTAGATTGATATTAGAAGAATAAGAGCCAGAAGCATTAGAGAAAATACGGGTAGCCGCTTGGCGCAGGGTAAGTCCCATTTCCTGAGCCTGTTCTAAGGCATGTTTACGGACATAGTTTAGCTCTAGCGGTTCGTTGGCCTCGGCAGCCATTTTAACTGCCTGATCTAGCAGATTCATCTGATTGATGAACAGATCGCGGAAAACACCAGAACAATTTACCACCACATCAATACGAGGCCTTGCCAACTCCTCTAGGGAAATTAATTCCAATTTATTGATTCTACCGATGGCATCGGGTAATGGCTTAACTCCCACCATCCAGAGTATTTGAGCTAGGGATTCACCGTAGGTTTTGATATTGTCAGTACCCCAAAGCACACAGGCAATAGTCTCGGGATATTTGCCCTCATTGTCTACCTTTTGTCGCTCTAGCAACCTATCTACAACCACCTTGGCTGACTTGACTGCTGCGGCTGTAGGGATTGATTGAGGATCGAGAGCATGGATATTCTTACCAGTTGGGAGAACATCAGGATTTCGTATAGGATCTCCTCCAGGACCAGGGGTAATATATTCACCATCAAGCCCCATCAGCAGTGAACCCAACTCGTTGTCAGCACAGATCTGCTCCAAGCAGAACTCCAGGTACTCAAACAATGGCTTGAGTTTTTCTGGATCGACATTTTTATATCCACTATCGTGAAGAGCTTCCACCCAATAGGGATCCTTTTTTCCCAGATTAAAAACATTTAATCTATCAAGGAGAGAAAGACGTCCTTCGCTATCTTTTCTTGAATTGACAATTGAAGCAACCCCGGTGCGGACCGCCTCGAGAATATTCTGCTGGAGATCGACATCGGCAAGAATTCCCTTGTCGCTATTGACATAGATTTCCTCGATATTGCGACCAATGCTGGTTGCGATGATGCCAGGAAGTGAGGATATTCCTTCTTCTTGGCGATCGAGAGAGGCAATATTGACCAAAGTGGCAATAGCTTCTTCAGCCGTAGGTGGCTTGCCAATAACATGGAGACCACAAGGAAGCAGTCTTGATTCTATTTCCATCAACCGGCGATAGACTGAACCTACCAGATTGTCTCTTTGTTCGCTGGTGAGTTCTGTCGCATCATTGTCCGGCAGTTGAATGTCTTGTTCCAAATTAACCTGACGACTTTTTTCAATGATTGTATTGACAATAGAAATAGCGCGCCCACCGTCTTTGAGGTTTTGATAAGAGGCGATAAGTTCACTAAGTTCTTTTAATCCTTTATAGAGTCCAGCATTTTCAGCCGGTGGAGTCAGGTAAGAAATGATCTCAGCGTAGCCGCGTCTTTTGGCAATTGTCGCCTCTGAAGGATTATTGGCCGCGTAGTAATACAAATTGGGAATCATACCGATCAAGTTATCAGGATAACAAGCACCAGACATGCCCATTTGTTTACCTGGCATGAATTCTAGAGAGCCGTGTGTCCCAAAGTGCAGTACCGCATCAGCTTCCCAAATGAAATTGAGATAAGTATAGTAAGCCGCAAATCCATGGTGGGGACTGGCTGAGCGAGAAAACAGCAGCAACATTGGATCGCCTTCATAGCCAAAGGTTGGCTGAACTCCAATAAAAACATTGCCAAAGTGCTTACCAAAAATCAATAAATTTTGCCCATCACTGTTGAGTTTTCCTGGAGGGGGTCCCCAATTCTCCTCTAGCCTTTGGGAATAAGGAGTCAACTCTTCATATTCTGGCACCGACATTCGGTAAGCTACGTTGAGTTCTGGACTTTGATACTGCGCCTGAGCGTCATGGATTACCAGTTCCATCAACTCTTTGGATGATTCAGGCAGCCCTTCAACGCTATATCCATTGTTTTTGAGTTCTTTCATTACTTGATAGATTGAACCAAAGACATCCAGATAAGCGGCAGTACCAACATTACCCTTATCTGGCGGGAAACTAAAGACAGTGATGGCTACTTTTTTGTCCACCTTTGGCTTTTTGCGCAGATTGGCCCATTTCAATGCTCTTTGGGCTATGGCTTCTACTCTATCCTGCAAAGCGATAGCTTTACCGGTAGCCCCGTCTCGGCCAGATACTATAATTGGCTCAATTGCCCCATCTAGCTCCGGTATGGCAATTTGCAAAGCAACTTGTACAGGATGCAGCCCTAAATCGCTCTCTTCCCATTCTTCGGTAGTCTGAAATACCAAAGGCAGGGTACACATATAAGGCCTGTTGAGTTTTTTGAGGGTTTCAATCGCTTTGGGATGATCCTGCCTAGCTGGTCCACCTACGAGAGCAAAACCGGTCAGAGATACTACTGCATCAACTATAGCCATTTCTCGAACCTGGTCATAGAAAAAGCTTTCAACTGGTTTGCTAAAATCCAATCCTCCGGCAAAAATTGGAATTACTCTAGCTCCCATAGCTTCTAGCTCCTGGATCATTGCCACGTAATGAGCATCATCGCCTGTAACTAGATGGGTTCTCTGAAGAATTATGCCAATACAGGGAGCAAGGGTATCTCTGAGATCATCATCAATATCAGAACGATTATTGTACCAATTAAAATAGTTGTCCACATCCTCAAACATTTTGATCGAGAGAGGATGCCAGATTCCCATATCCGGGAAGACTACAGGATCTTGATAACTCAGTCCTTTTTTTCGGGTTGATTCTTTGAAAACATATCGATCCGCCAACATCAGCAAGAAATTTTCCAGATTTTCCGGTGAACCACCAAGCCAATATTGAAAACTCAGCATGAAATTGCGAGCATCCTGCGCCTTATCAATAGGTAGATATTTAAGAACCTGGGGAAGAGTACGCAGCAACTTGAGCATTGCATCTTCAAAAGAAGCGCCCGATTGCTCCCGGCGCTTGCGCATAAATTGACCAATAGCGCTCTTGGACTGCCCCAATTGAGACATAGAGAAGGTACCCAGTTTATTGAGACGCATCACCTGTGGCATCGAGGGGAAAATCACCACTGCATCCATCTTGTCTCTATGCGGGTTTACCGCAGCAACGACCTTCTCGGCCAAATCTTCAATAAAAATCAGGGAGGCTATAAATATGTTCGCTTGAGAGACATCTCTTTCAAAATCGCGGTAATTTTCGCCATCACGCAATTCTTCGATCAGGTAACCGCTGATCTCGATAGCTAAATTGGGATTGTTAGCGTTTATTGCCTTAACAGCAGATGAAATAGCACTTTGATATTGTGGCTCTAGTACGACATAGACCACCTTAAGTAAAGATCTACCATCTAGATATTCAGGCTCTATATGGCGAATGGTGGACTTGACGTTAGTGAACATAAAGTATTTTCTCCTTTGGCAAGCTGCTATTGATAGTGTACATATTATATTTTTATTCTGACGGATTTTAATAGACTTCTCAATTGAACCTTTGTGGGATCTCGGATTAGCTTAAAATGATTACGAAATGTAACGTATAATAGTAATAAAATTTTTGATTGAGATTTGGAGCTAGATGCAAATTGCAATAGCAGGAGCTGGATTAGCCGGATTGTCCTGTGCCAAATATTTAGCAGATGCTGGACATGTGCCCATTCTTTTAGAGCGTAGAGATGTCCTAGGTGGAAAGATAGCTTCTTGGAAGGATCAAGATGGTGACTGGTATGAAACTGGTCTGCATATATTCTTTGGAGCCTATCCTAATATGTTGCAATTGTTTAGCGAACTGGGCATAGAAGACCGGCTGCAGTGGAAAGAGCACACAATGATCTTTAACCAGCCAGAAAAACCAGGTACCTATTCCAGGTTCGATTTTCCGGATCTACCTGCTCCAGTCAATGGATTGATTGCTATTTTGCGCAATAACGACATGCTCACTTGGCCCGAAAAAATCAAGTTTGGACTTGGACTGCTGCCAGCTATAGTCAAAGGACAGAGCTATGTCGAAGAAATGGATCGCTACAGTTGGTCGCAATGGATGAAGTTGCGTAACATTCCTGAAAGAGTTGAAAAAGAAGTATTCATAGCCATGAGCAAGGCCCTCAACTTTATTAACCCTGATGAAATTTCGGCCACAATCTTACTGACAGCCCTAAATCGTTTCTTGCAAGAAAAAAACGGATCTAAAATGGCTTTCCTTGATGGTCCGCCTACTGAGAGACTTTGCAATCCTCTGGTAGAATACATCACCTCCAAAGGTGGTCAAGTCAGACTCAATGCTCCTTTAAAAGAAATACTGCTCAATGCTGACAATAGCGTTAAAGGGTTTCTCTTACGCGAGAACGATGAAATAGTAGAAGCAGATTTATATGTTTCAGCCATGCCGGTAGATCCACTCAAGGCTATGGTGCCTGTGGCTTGGCGTTCTTTGGAATGTTTTGAGCAGATCCAGGGTTTAGAAGGAGTACCGGTAATCAATCTTCATCTTTGGTTTGATCGCAAGTTAACAGATATTGACCATCTTTTGTTTTCTCGTTCTCCCTTGCTCAGTGTATATGCAGATATGAGCAACACCTGTAAAGGTTATTACAGCGATGATCGCTCTATGCTCGAGCTAGTCTTGGCCCCGGCTCAAGAATGGATCAACAAATCAGAAGAAGAGATCATCAATGCCACGATGAAGGAACTCGAAAAACTCTTCCCAGTTCACTTTGAAGGAAGTGATCGGGCCAAGTTGCTCAAGTATCATGTAGTCAAAACCCCACGTTCAGTTTATAGAGCAACTCCCGGTAGACAAGCCCACCGTCCTCCCCAAAGAACACCAATTCAAAACTTTTATCTAGCTGGGGATTTTACAATGCAGCAATATCTCGGTAGTATGGAAGGAGCGGTTCTTTCTGGAAAACTTGCGGCTCAGGCAATCGTCGAAGACGTTGGCTTGTCATTGACTACAGAGAATCAGCAGATGTCTTTGGTTTAATTGTCCTATCTGAGATCTGAAAATTTATCTTTCTAAAATGCTGTTAAAGCAAGTTTCAATGAGACAATTCTAAAGAGTTAGGAAATTACTTCTCCTATGTCCTAGATTAATGCTTCAACTGCCTAAACCAACTACCAGCCAAAAAGTGCTCGTCTCTCTTTCGGAGTCATACGAACTCTGTCGTCAAATTACCTCAAAGTTTTCCAAGACATTTTACTTGGGCACTCTCTTGATGCCGCCTAGGAAACGTCGTGCTATCTGGGCAATCTACGTTTGGTGCAGAAGAACTGATGAATTGGTTGACGGACCTCAATCTGCCCTTACTAACTCAGAGACTCTGGATCTTTGGCAAGAGTATCTAGAGGGGATCTTTGCCGGAGTTGCCGGGGCGGATTATGATTTGGCACTGGTTGATACACTGGAAAGTTTTACAATAGATATCCAGCCTTTTCGCGACATGATTGCCGGGGTAAGAATGGATCTATGTCGCAATCGTTACGAAACCTTTGATGATCTCTATTTGTATTGCTATCGTGTTGCTGGGACTGTTGGTCTGATGACTAGTCCCATATTGGGTCTAGATCTCTCTGAACAGAGCTATGTAGCACCCTGGGAAACTCCTTACCCAGGACCTCAAAATGAAGCGGTTGCTCTTGGCATAGCCAATCAACTAGTCAATATCCTAAGAGATGTTGGAGAAGACGCGCAAAGAGGCAGAATCTATATACCTTTGGAGGATATTCGACGCTTTGGCTATAGTGAAGAAGAACTTTTGGCTGGAGTAATTGATGAACGCTGGTGTAACCTGATGCGATTTGAGATCGCCAGGGCAAGAGCCTACTACCAAAAAGCCAGCAAGGGAATTAAGTACCTAACTAGAGATGCTCGCTGGCCTGTTTGGGCCTCACTCTTGCTTTATCAAGGTATTCTTGATGTCATTGAGGCTAACCAATATGATGTCTTCTCCAAAAGAGCTTATGTACCTGGAACTAATAAGTTTTTTTATCTCCCTGCAGCCTGGCTCAAGGCTCAGGCTATGTAAACCAGACATAATTATTATTAAGTATGACTACACTAGGGGTAAATATTGATCATGTTGCTACCATTAGGCAGGCCAGAAAAACTGTAGAACCTGATCCTGTAGCCGCTGCTTTTTTGGCTGAACTAGGTGGCGCTGATGGTATTACAGTTCATCTAAGAGAAGACCGTAGACATATTCAGGATAGAGATGTTGAGATATTGCGCCAGACAGTGCGTACTCATCTCAATCTAGAAATGGCTCCCACCGAGGAGATGATTGAAATAGCACTGCGAATTAAACCGGACTATGTTACCTTAGTACCTGAAAAAAGACAAGAAATTACTACCGAGGGTGGTTTAAATTTACTAAGTGATCTGGACTATTTTTGCTCAGTTGTCGACAAGCTCCAGTCAGCTTCGATTCCCGTAAGTTGGTTTATAGATGCCCAAGAGAGTCAAATCAAGGCGGCAGCCCAGACTAATGCTCTTTTTATTGAACTACATACTGGACAATATGCCGAGGCTCACGATGCAACAAGTCGAAAGCAGGAATTGGATTTTTTGATTCAGGGTACTCAACAAGCTCGGGAATTGGGAATGAGCGTGAATGCTGGACATGGCTTGACATACTGGAATGTCCATCCTGTTGCCTGTATTTCTGGAATAGAAGAGCTAAATATCGGGCATACTATAATTAGTCGTTCCGTCTTGGTTGGAATGGAGCGAGCAGTAAGCGAAATGAAACTGGCTATCCAAGGCAACAATATTTCCAAACAACTAAAAAATCAAGAAAATAAAGGAAGATGACAACTTATCATTACGTTTTAGCAAGTCAGAAGTTTTTACTAGAAGAAGAACCTATACAGGAAGTATTAAATGAGAGATTGCGTAACTATCGAGATCACAACAAGGAAATAGATTTTTGGTTAATCAAACATCCTGCCTTTTTGCAAGCCAAAAATTTGAATCAGATCAAATCTCAAGCTCCCACGAATTCTGTAGCAATTGTCTCAACCAATGAGCAGTTTATCATTTGGCTCAAGTTGCGTTTAGAGTATGTCTTGGTAGGTAAGTTTGAAACCCCCTTAGAAGGAATTGAAGATCCTCTGGCTTCACTTGAGACTTAGTGAGTTAGTTTTTTGAAGTCTACTAGAGTCTAGGTAGCCATTTGGCTTCTTCTAGTACTGCCTTGATGGAAATCACGTTTCTGGGATCAAACCAAGCTCTCAATGCTTTAGTGATTTCTCCTCTACCCAAAGAATCTACTCCATCGCTTAGGGATACCGCTATATGTTGCATGACGCTGGCATCTCTATAACAGTCCATCATGCAATTAGTGCAGCCATCGAGAACTCTTTGACTACCATCAAATTCAAAGACATGGCAAAGCGGTTCTGCCCAATTATGGCAACGATATAAATTGAGATACCAATCCAAATAAAAGAACTTCCATCCCCCTAGGCAGCCAAATCGCTCTGGTTCTCCCCGCAGGTGACTCTGCATATCCTCAATTGAAGCAGTGGGATTGACAACGTGAAACTGCTTTTTAAGAGCTTTAATGGCTTCAAACCGCTCTTGCAATTCCTCTACACTATAGTCGACCAGATTAGAGTCAGCATAGCCAAGATAGTTAGAAGAAAGAGTAGTTAGAGGATAAGAGAAGGTAACACTATCAAAGCCCAAACTAGTTAAAAAGTCAGGCAATTGACTGTAATCATCGATCAACCGACTCATGGTGACCGATGCGGTAGTGCCAATATTGTATTGCCCAAATAAGGCATTAGCTTCCTTGATACGCTGGCAGACGCCCTTGAGTCCTCTGTTGTCTTCATGTTTTTCGGCTGAGGCAGCATCGATAGAGATAATGACGCTGATTAGTCCGGCTTGAGCTAGAGACTTGATCCTCTCTGGGGTAAGTAAAGAGCCATTGGTAACAAGCATTGGAGCCATACCAATACTTGAAGCATGGCTAATCATCTCTTCCAAATGAGGGTGGAGCATGGGCTCGCCGCCTACATAAATTAAAAAATAAATACCATTTTTATAGAGATTTTCGGCTGCCCGCTTGGCATCTTCTAATGAGACTGAATGCTTGAGTTCGGGCAACATCTTATCTACAGCAAAATTGCAAAAGCCACAGCGAGCATTACAGCTACTGGTGATGGCAAATTGGCACATCGATGGACCGCCCTCAGTGATACCTTGCCAGGCAAGATTCCAAAAATTTCTCTTTTTCTGTTTAATTTCTAACATTGACACAACTCCTCAATCAATCAGCAACAATTTACCTTTATCTACCAACTTAAATTTGTCATCTCGCCAGCAAACAGTATCACCAAAAAATCCCAGCACCCAGATAACAAAATCAAAAATATCCCTTAACGGTACCCAGAAGAGGTATTTTTTTGCCAGGTTATCTTCAAACAAAACACCACCTACAATGTAAGCCATCAGAACTCTCGTTAACCAAGTCAGCAGAATTACCAAATAACCAAAGAGAGAAAAATGGGTCAAAAGTAAAAAAAACAAACTCGCTACAGTACCTTGGGTAAAGAGCAATCCTACATAGCCTCCAAATCGTTCGCTCTTTATCCCCTTAGCCCAACGCAGTTGGCGGGCGAACATCTCGGCCAATTTCACATCAGCAGATACATGCTCTACGATATAGCGCGAAAGATGAATCTGATAACCCAAAAGATAGGGCTTATTAGCCAGTTGAAAATCGTCACTGAGATAGTCACATATAGCCTGGAAACCTCCAATTTCATCTAGAACAGATCTTTTGATGGCTATGGTCGAGCCGAAACCAAAAGAGACTCCCTCCAATTTGCGCGCTACCATGATTTTGGGATTAAAGACAGTGGCAATGCCTAGGGCTTCAAAAATAGCAACAAATCCATTTGCTATTGAATTATAGGGGCAGGTGACTACAGCAATTCGAGGATCTTTTAGTGGTTTTACTATCTGCCTTAAATAGTCAGTGCCAACTCTAATATCACTATCGGCAATCACCAAAATTGAGTATTTACCAATAGCTAGAGCGTTAGCTAGATTGGAAACCTTCAAATTATTGCCAATAGTATGCTCATTGACAACCAAAGAGATATCTAGATCTGGAAAATCCTGCTTGATTTGTTCGACTATTTTTATAGAAGGATCTCTCTGGCTACTAACTGCAAAGACTATCTGATATTGGGGATAATCTTGCCGGCAAAAGGAAGCCAAGTTTTCATAGATTTGCCAATCCAATCCACATAATGGCTTGAGGATTGTCAATTCTGGGCTGTAATCTTCAAACATAGAATCTTCTTCTTCCCTAAAAAAATCATAAGCTCCGTAGATAGCGAAGAGATAGTAGAGAATTGAGCTTAAAGAAATACCCAAACAGAAGAATCTAAAGAGATCATCAATCATTGCTCTGCCAAAAAAAGAACACCAACAGCGATCATAGATATACCAACTAATCGCCCTGCTGCCAAATTCTCTCCTAAAACAAACTTAGCCCCAAGCATGCTTATGATGTATGTCATAGCCGATGCCGGCCGTACCAGAGAGATATCAGCCCAGCTCAAGGCTGCAATCATCGCCAAAAAAGCAGTAGCCTGACTGGCAACCCCGCCCAAGATATTGCGGTTACCAATGACTTGGGCTATTTTTCTCCAGATTGGTCTATCCGAAGAAGCTGCAATCTGTTTCATTCCTTTAGCCATTAGGATATCGCCATTAGCATCGGCAAAGGAAATTATAAATACTGCAAGCCAGGTTTTGGAAATCACTAAACCCAGAGGTATAAAAAAAGCAGGCACTAATCTGTTGTCAGAATCTAAAAGACCCATTGTTGTTTTGACTTTAGAAATACTCACTAACATCACTCCAGCAGTGATAGCAAATATACCCAGCCATCGGGTAAGGGGAATATGTTCACCCAGTATTAGCACTGCAAAGATTGCATTGAGTACATAACTGAAGGCATGAATTGGCAAAACAAAACTTAGATCCAATCGAGAGATAGCAATTAGATAGAGTAGCAAAGAAGCCACTAGAAATATTACCGATAGCCAGATCCAAATATTGGTAAAAAGGAAGAATAATAAAGAACCCAAAGTAGAGATATCTAGATGGAGAATATTTACTATACCAAGCGACTTCATGCCTCGGCTAAGCCAGATATCTCCTAAAACCTGGGTGATCATTAAAAGAGAAAGCAGAACAAAATTTTTCAAATCCGCTTTACAACCTCCTGAAAACCGACTAATTGGAAACCGGCCAAGTTGATTGCTTCTTTTACCTTAGGACTCAAAAGTGCATCTAGCTCTATCTTGCCATTGCCTGACAAGTCTGGATGCAGGTAAAGCTCTACCGAGTTGCCTTGCATTAAAGGTAATAAAGATAGTAAGTATTGTTCAGAGATTCTGCCGGTCTGTAGGAGACCATAGACGCGATCTAGATAAGGTATTGCCATAGCTTTTAAACGCTTTTCTTCTGAGCGTCGCAATCTGGCAAAAACTGTCCCTCCGATAATTTTTTTGAGCCTACCGCTAGGTTCAACCTGTAGATTTATGTCTATCTCCTCATAAGGTAAGCGAACGATTGGCAGTGAAAACTCTCGGGCTAAATTCAAAATGATGCCCATTACTGTTGGATTTAGATGGTGATGATAATGACTATCCAAATGAGACATGATCAACCCTGTACGATTAAAGGCCTCAATTTGCGCCCTTATTTCTGCTTGTAACTGCGCTTTGATTCTGGGATTAAATTGATAATTCAAGCTAGCCCAGGTAGTCCAGCGGGAGAAGTCTTGCTTCTCATCAACTAAGTTAGGAATATCACTGTGCTGGAGATATGATTTACCACCTCCTAGAACCAAATGCAAACCAACATTCAAAAAAGGATTTGCCTTAGCCATTTCAATAGCTTCTTGAGCCGCTTGGGCGGTGATCATCAAGCTTGTACTGGTCAAGCAGCCCTGTTGATGCGCCTGAATGATCGCCTTATTGGTACTTTGAGAAATACCAAAATCATCAGCATTGATTACCAGATAGCGCATATCCTAGTTAGTCTGGACAGAAAGGCTATTTTTCTTAGGCAGTAGCTTGACTATAGAAAGGGCAATGTTGGAAAGGCGAGGAAGTAATCTAGGCTGTAAAAGCTCGCAATCGAACTGTTGCATTCTTTTTTGGTTTTCCTGTATACAAACTGCGAAAAACATCTCCGCACTGAGATCATCCATAAAGGTACGGGCACCGGTCGCAGCGAAAGCTTGCTCATCGCGTTCTCCTACCCCGGCAAAGGTCTTAATTAGTCCGGTAAGGGCACTGCCATAGTGATAAAGCGAATGGGCTGAACGCAGAGGCCCCCAGCCTCGGCCGCGCTCAATTTGCAGATAGGTGATCCAGTTAATGAAAAAGACAATATGGCGTGCTTCTTCATTCATAATAGGATCGAAAATATCAAAAAAAGGCTGTGGTAGATAATTGGCAAGGCGAGCAATCTCAAACAGACCAAAAGCAAAATAAGAATCCAAGCATTCCTCA
>CAIPYC010000064.1 GCA_903869185.1 uncultured cyanobacterium
CGAGTATATAGTTATACGGATATTTTAAAATTTCCATGTCTATCTTTTGGCATGATGGCAGAGCGCATGAGGGCGATAGTTTGAATTTACCAATCTCAAGTCCTGCTTTGCTATACGGAGCAACAATTTTTACAACGCTTAGACTTTATCAACAAAACTTAAATCATCCTTTGACCCATTGGCAAGCTCATTGCTACAGGCTTGCTTCTACTGTGAAAGTATTTGGGTGGAATGAACCTGATTGGTCAGACATGGAAAGGGGGGCAAGATTTTTAGGACAACATTATCCAGTTTTACGTCTAACTATTTTTCCAGATAGCCTCAGTTTAATCACTGGTCGGGATTTACCAAAAGATCTAGAGGAGATCCAATCAAATGGGGTTAAAGGTTGGGTAGCAGAAGATCCAGTCTTTGTTCGTTCTCTAGCTCAGTACAAAACAGGCAATTATCTAGGTCCCTGGCTGGCCAAACAAAAAGCCCATTTACAAGGACAAAGAGAAGCAATTTTACTAAATAAACAAGGACATTGGCTCGAGAGCGCTACAGGAAATCTTTGGGGGTATAGTGATGGTATATTCTATACGCCGCAACTGAGTCAAGATATTCTTCCCGGTATTGCTCGAGGCTATTTGGTCAATTCCATGGAAAGGCAAAATATTCGCTATCAGGAGGTGATTTGGGACTTTGATTTGTTGTCTAGTCTAGAGACCATCGCCTATAGCAATTCCGTAGTCGAAGTAGTTCCTTTTTATAAGATAGAAATGGAGGAGCAGACTTTGACTTTTGACCCTGAACATCATTCTTATGGAATATTGCGTCAATTCTATCCAAATAACCTAAAACTACTTTCATGAGAATTTTGTTTATCAACCCGGTCGGGGTAATCGGTGGAGGGGAGAAAGTATTGCTTACTACCCTGGGCGCTCTCTCTCGAGAAGATCTCAACCTTGAACTATACTTGATTGTCTGTACTGATGGACCTTTGGTTGAAAAAGCAAGGGAGTTGGGAGTTCAGGTGAAAATTCTAAATCTGCCAGATCGCCTTAATCAAATTGGCGACAGTGCTTTTAAAGGGCAAAACAGATTGACCATTTTTGTTGTCATTCTAGCCAAGCTGTTGTCGGTTTTCCCGGATTTTGTTGGCTATTTGAGAAGTTTCCGGCAATTGATCAAAACGATCAACCCGGATTTAATATATTCCAATGGGATCAAGACTCATCTATTACTAGCAGCCTGCGCAATTAAAGATATTCCAATAATTTGGCATCTTCATGATTTTTATAGTACACGGCCGTTAATGGCAAAGGTATTGCAATGGGCTAGTCGAGGGATCACCCAGGCAATTGCTATTTCTAAAGCCGTAGCACAAGATAATCAACCTATTTTACCGAAAGTTCCAATTGAAGTTATCTATAACTGCCTAGATATCAATGTCTTTTCTCCTAAGAATCCCGTTCCTCATGCAAAAGTCAGAGTAGGTTTGGTTGCCACTTTTGCGCTTTGGAAGGGGCATGATGTTTTTTTAGAAGCAATAGCCCATATTGCCAAGCTTTATCCAGATTTAAACGCTCATTTTTATATAGTTGGAGAGCCTATCTATAAAACAAAAGGTTCTCAATTTTCTTTGGAGGAATTGAAGCAAAAAGCAGAACAATTAGGAATTTCAAGCTGGATAGATTTTCTGGGATTTCAGGAAAATGTGTCTGAAATCTATAATTGGCTCGATATTGTAGTTCATGCCAGCACCCAGCCAGAGCCATTCGGACTGGTGATTGCTGAGGCAATGTCCTGTGGAAAGCCGGTAATTGTTTCCCAGGCAGGCGGCGCTGCTGAGCTATTCAAAAATGGCTATGATGCTGTTGGTGTGCCACCTAAAGACTTTCTTTCTCTTGCTAATGCCATTGTAGATCTGGTTCGGGATCCTCAAAAAAGAGCAACTATGGGCTCAAACTCCAGGCTCACAGCAATGGAGCGATTCAACGACCAAAGACTTGCTGGTCAATTGTTGAAGATTTTTCCAAAAATTTAGTCCCTTAGAAAGTCAGGACGGTTGGACTGGGCTCTTTGCAATATAGTCTCAAGTGAGATCCAATCTTGCTTTCTAATATGATCGGTGATCTCTTGAAGAACTTGCTGATAATTGATTAATGAATCCAAAATCGCCTCTTGATTATACTGGGCCATCATTAAACCTAATTGAGGATTACCGCCCCCTATTCTGGTTGTATCTCTAAAACCTGAACTGGCTAAATTTTTAGCAAGCTCCAGAATTTCTGGCTCAGCTTTACTATTAACTGATTCCAACAGAGCAGCGCTTACCATTACAGGTAAATGAGAAATCCAAGATACAGAACGATCATGTTCATATGGATCGCTGATATAGGTTATGGCCCCCAATTCGGCGATGATATCCTGCATCACCTCTAAAGACTCAACTGAAGTAGTCTCAATAGGTGTTAAAACATAAGGAGCATTGCGAAAAAGATTGTACTGAGCCGCTTCGATGCCTGTACGCGCATTGCCGGCCATAGGATGTCCGCCTATAAAGTTGGAACAGAGCATACTACATTTTTCTACTATTACTCCTTTAACTGAAGCAACGTCAGTCAATATTGTCGAGGCAGATACATAGGGCAATATTGCCTCGAGTGTGGAGATAATCGAGCCTATTGGTGTACATAGAAAAATTAAATCCGCGCCGCGGACAAGTTCCATATCTGAACTGACCTGATGGCAAGCTTTGCGCTCTAGTGCACGACGACAGGATTGGTGAGCTCGGCTGATTCCCAAGATGTGATGGCCCTTTTGGTAAAGATCCAAGGCTAGAGAACCACCGATGAGTCCTAGTCCAATTATGCCTATAGTTTTGCTGCTGCTGCTGCTGTTCATTTAATTTATTTGATCAGGAACTTGTCAATTATGGTGTCGGTGGCGCGAGTGCAGCTGAGATTGAACCATAGAGAGCTAGGCAGGTTAAGGAAATGATCATCAATAAAACTAGGATTTTGTAAGAACCGTGTAATCTGTATGGAGCAGGTAAGGCGCGGCAGGAGAGAGCGTAAAGAAATCCCAAAACCAAAGGAAGTAATAGTGCATTCATCACCTGCACTGCCACGCTTATTTGTACTAAGTTAACATCGGATGCCACAATGACTGCCGCAAAAACCACAGAAGCAATGAAAATCGTATAAAACCAAGGGGCTTCTTGAGGATGATGTTCCAGCGAATGGTTAAAACCGAACACTTCTCCTACGCCCCAAGCTGCTGTAAGGGAAACTACAATCGCGGACACTAGAGCCGCCCCGGACAGTCCCATTGCAAAAACAATCCGACCATTGAAGTTCCCCAAATAGGGAGTGATGGCATCGGCTATTTGATGTACTGTATTTAAAGGAGCATTGGGATTGGATTTTCCTATGGTTGCCGCAGTGACAATAAGCACCCCTATCATAACCAGTTGAGTCACAACAGAGCCAATGGCGGTATCCCATCTGGCCGGAACAATATCTGAAGCATCCAGGTTTTTATCGACTAAAGCTGACTGTTGATAAAATATCATCCACGGCATGATAACCGCGCCCACATTGGCTATCAATAGATATAAATAGTTGTGGTCATTAAGAGCAGGATGAAGCATTCCAGTCCAGATTTCTTGCGGCTGGGGATGAGCCAGCCAAGGGACTATAAGAAAAACCAACTCGAATAAACCGATAAAAATAGCGACCCGCTCTACTGAACGATAAGAACCAGTAACAACTATAAGGATCAAACCACTAGCACAGAAAAGCATTGTCAACCAAGATGGCACGCCAAAGAGCGATCCTACTCCTGAAAGACCACTGAATTCAGTCAACAGGGCACCAATGCAGGCAACAATCAAGGTCGCTACCGACAATATAGCCCAAGGCATCCCAAAAGTCTCCTTGATGAGCTCTCCGTGACCTTTTTTTGTTACCAGTCCTAAGCGTACTGTCAATTCTTGGACAATGTAGAGAATAGGAATTAAAATAAATTGCGCCCCTAGCAACCTATAACCCCATTGCGCACCACTTTGCGCGGCAGTAATAATACTACCTGCATCGGTATCGGCTAACATCACTACCATACCAGGTCCCAAAACAGCCAAAAAGTGTTGCCATTTTGAGAAACCAGGACGGGACTTACTTGAAGTTATTGGATCGAATGCCATGCCCAGGAATCTCCCAAGATCGTTGATTTTATTTACAGATAATTAAGAATCTTTCTCAATTATTATAGAAATAAATAGGAATTTTTGTCAAGAATGATTTTAAATACCGATTGGCTGGTCATTGAGTAAAAATCAGCTGAGATATTCTTGGTAGCCAATTTCATCGAGTCTTGCCTGTTTCTGGAGAACCATTTCTTCTAGGCGTTTAATATACTGCTCTAGCTTGGAGCTCAAAAGAGGATCTGTAATGGCTAATATCCTAATAGCTAACAAGCCTGCGTTTTTTGCATTGCCAATACCAACTGTAGCTACCGGAACTCCTTTGGGCATCTGAACAATTGAATAGAGAGAATCAATTCCTTGTAAATCCTTACTGACTATTGGAACACCGATCACAGGTAGGCTAGTTAAAGATGCGACCATACCGGGTAGATGCGCTGCCCCTCCAGCTCCTGCTATGATCACCTTGATTCCCCTTGATTTTGCACTTTGGGCATATTCGACCATACGATTAGGTGTGCGATGAGCTGAAACTATAGCAAGATCATAGCCTAGTCCAAACTCTTGAGATACCTTGATTGCCTCTTGCATCGTTGGCAGATCAGAGTCGCTGCCCATGATGATGCCGATTTCTTTTTCTGGTTTCATCTGAAGTATAAAATATAGGATACTTTCAATTAATTGTTACAGAGAAAAGATAGTAGTCAACATTACATGAAAAATATGATTGCTAAGGTGATAGGCTACCAAGAAGTACAAGAGATTCAGATTGCCGACGGGGTAGTACAATCCATGAGGGCATTACCAGATGTTCAAGCCCAGGGCTGGATTTCTCAAGGTGGATTGGATATTCAAATTAACGGGGCTCTAGGCCTGGCTTTTCCCGATATAGAAGAAAAAGACATAGATCAAATCAAAAAAATTTGTTATTTTCTCTGGGAGCAAGGTCTAGATGCTTTTTTGCCGACTATTGTCACTACATCGCCCAAGAAAATCAAAAGAGCTCTGCCTATAATAAAAGAAGTGATGCAATGGCAAAAAGATACAGCATCTCCCTGCGCACAGATATTGGGAGTGCATCTGGAAGGACCTTTTCTCAATGCTGAAAAAAGAGGAGCTCATCCGGGTGAATTTTTGTTACCTCTTTCAATTGCTACTTTAAAGAACATTGTAGGTTCTTATCTAGATATTACTAAAGTGATTACCCTAGCTCCAGAGCTCGATCCCAGACATGAGGTCATTCCCTATTTGAGAGAAAATGGAGTTATTGTCAGCTTGGGACATTCTCAATCTAGCGAAGAACAGGCCAAATTAGCCTTCAGCCAAGGGGCAACCATGGTAACTCATGCCTACAATGCCATGCCCCCTTTACACCATAGAAGACCTGGACTCTTAGCTGCAGGGATGCTTAATCCTGAAGTATATTGCGGAGTTATAGCAGATGGCCAACATGTCAGCCCCAGCATGATCGATATTTTGCTCCGGGTAAGCAACTACGATCAGGGTGTATTCCTAGTCAGTGATGCCTTATCGCCATTAGGGCTAACCGATGGAATCTATCCTTGGGATGATCGCAAAATAGAGATTAAAAATGGTACAGCTCGACTAGCTGATGGGCTTCTAGCAGGAACCACATTGTCTCTGTTATCTGGAGTCAAAAATTTAGTGAGCTGGGGAATTTGTGGGATCGAAACTGCCATTAGTCTAGCTACCCAATCTCCTAGGCGAGCAATGGGTCTGCCTACCCTGCAAGAAGGAAGCCCAGCTCATTTGCTCTACTGGCAGCAAGATCAAGGTCGATTAAATTGGCAAAGAATCACCGATTAAGCCAGAGATATGATCACTTGCCAGAATCAAAAAGGGGAATCCATTCGTAAGAATTTACGATCCCCTCAAAATAACGATTGATGCTGTCGCGTGGATAGGGCGCCAATCCATTCTCACCGAACCAATGTTCGTAAATACTTACAGATTGAGGCTGATCATTGACAATTCCCTCCATAAATTTGACCAAGGTATAATTAACCAGGTTACGCCAATCAGAATCATCCTTGGGTAGCATACAAGCATAAGATTCATATTGATAAGGTGTCTTTGGCACTATTTTAAACTGTTTTTTGTTCTCTATCTATAAGCCTTCTAGAACAATTGAATCAGCGGCAAAGCCATCTATCTTGCCTGACTTTAAAAGCTCAATTCCGTCTGTATAGTTCTTGACAATAACCAATTGAGCTTGGGGTTGTTGTTGTCTGATGGTTTCTTGGTTAGTTGAATTGGCAAGTACCCCAATTTTTTTTCCAGCCAGACTATCTATACTGCCTAGAGAGCTATCTTTTTTGACCAGTAGCTGAGTACCTGAGGCAAAGTAACTTAGAGAAAAATCCACTTTCTTGGTACGATCCCACGTAAAGGTAGTAGTACTGCATTCTAGATCTATGTCATGAGCCTGAATATAAGAAAAACGGTTGCTTTCATTTGCTTCAATCAACTTTAACTTAATTGGCTTACCAAGACGTCTTTGTGCTTCTTGGCGGATTGCTTCTAGAATATCAATTGAATAGCCCACCCATTGACCTTGCTCGTTGATATAGGCAAAAGGAACCGCATCTCGCCTAGTCCCAGCGACAATTACCCCGGTTTTCTGAATATGCTCTAGAACATTGCCAGCAGATGCCGGTAGAGGAACTAGGGCTAAAAGACAAAAACTGGCAAAAAATTTAGAAAAACTTTTAAGCATAATATATGAATTTTAAAATTGTTATTTTAGAAAACCAGACTTGTTTTGCAGTTGAGAGTTCCTGATTTACAATAGTGATCACTAACAAAGTCAGTCCAACCAAGGGAAAAATCTTTACCATGGCTAAAATTGAAACTAGAACAGAACCTATGGTTCTGAATATGGGTCCGCATCATCCTTCGATGCATGGCGTATTACGTTTAATCGTCACATTGGACGGAGAGGACGTGGTTGACTGTGAACCAGTAATAGGTTATTTACATCGCGGAATGGAAAAGATTGCCGAAAACCGAACCAATGTAATGTATGTTCCCTATGTCAGCCGTTGGGACTATGCAGCAGGAATGTTCAATGAGGCGATCACTGTCAATGCTCCTGAAAAATTGGCAGACATTGCTGTACCTAAAAGAGCGCAGTATATCCGCGTCGTAATGCTGGAACTCAATCGTATTGCGAATCATTTGCTTTGGTTGGGACCATTTTTAGCAGACGTGGGAGCCCAGACTCCTTTTTTCTATATTTTTAGAGAAAGAGAGCTCATCTATGATCTATGGGAAGCAGCCTCAGGAATGCGTTTGATCAATAACAACTATTTTCGCATTGGTGGAGTAGCTGCAGATCTGCCCTATGGCTGGAATGACAAGTGTGAGGACTTCTGCGATTATTTTGCACCCAAGATAGATGAGTATGAACGTCTTATCACTAATAATCCTATTTTTCGTCGTCGGGTTGAAGGTATTGGTACAGTCACCAGGGAAGATGCTATCAACTGGGGGCTTTCTGGTCCAATGCTCAGAGGCTCTGGTGTCAAATGGGATCTTCGCAAGGTCGATCACTACGAATGTTATGACGAGTTAGACTGGGATATCCAATGGGAAAGCACAGGCGATTGTTATGCTCGCTACTTGGTTCGCATTCGTGAAATGCGTGAATCTCTCAAAATCATCAGACAAGCTTTAAAAGCCATGCCCGGTGGACCTTATGAAAATCTTGAAGCCAAGCGCATAGCTGAGGGCAAAAAATCCAGTTGGAATGACTTTGATTATCAGTACATAGCCAAGAAAGTCCCTCCGACTTTTAAGATTCCCAAAGGTGAACACTATGTTCGCTTAGAAAGTGGTAAAGGGGAGCTGGGCATATTTATTGTTGGAAATGATGATGTCTTTCCTTGGCGCTGGAAAATCAGAGCACCTGATTTCAACAATTTACAAATCCTACCCACCTTACTTAAGGGAGTCAAAGTAGCCGATATTATGGCTATTTTAGGCAGTATTGATGTGATTATGGGCTCGGTAGATCGCTAAAGAAACAGGGGGTGTCAATCCCCTTTTTTTCTCTAATTAGCGTCTGCGCATGGAAGAACTTCCAAAACTTCTGCGGCTGCTTCCAAAACTGCTGCGACTAGGGCTATAAGAGTTGCTTCTGCCAGAAGAGTTAAGGCGACTTGAGCCAAAACCAGCACCACTGCTTCTGTTGGAATAGTTAGAATAGCCCCCCGGATAAGATCTAGTAGCAGTGCCACCGTAGAAACTGCCAGAGCTGCGAAGAACCTGACGATTTCTTACTGCCGCCGGAGGCTGATTGTAACGGTTTTGATAGCTACCTACTGCATCATTGTAACTAGTGCCATATCCTCCAAAGCCCCTCATTGCTGATCCTTGATAGACAGGAGGAACGTAATATTGGGGGCGGAAAAGGGCATTTCCAATGGCTTGACCGGCAATAGCGCCAAAGAACGGGCTCCATGAGCTGTTCTCTTGACGAACAACCACCTCTTGTCTTCCTCCTGTGGATGGATCCATGCGCGTCTCGGTCACAGCATGTACATAGTCAATTTTAAAATCTTCCGTCAAATACAAAACAGGCTCTTTGTTTTTGATTTCCAAAAAACTCTTCGTGTTCTGTTTTATCTGTTCACCGTTAAGTCGCGCCATCTCCAAGCGCTGCGTTTGAAACATAGGAGGAGTCCCGGCAGGTGTATCAAGCAGCATCAAACTGTAGCGGCCATCAGCATCACTATAGCTAACCTGCTGGACTGGATATTTCCCATCTGGCAGGAC
>CAIPYC010000065.1 GCA_903869185.1 uncultured cyanobacterium
CAAAACAAAGACTCTAAAATAGACATAGGGGTTTGGTGCTGATTATTGCTTTACTTTATTTTCAGCTTATTGGCCGCCCCTTTTTCTGTTATTCCTTATCCCGAACTGAGGTTAACTAGGTCGTTCCAAGTCTACCGCCGATCAGTAGTTACTCTTGGTAACCTAAATCTCTTTCAATCTATAATAATATTCCAGCTCTTTATCAGAGATGATATCCCCAAAATCTATGACTGAAAATTTGGACTGGCTTTTGCGCGCCACTGCAGAAATATTTCCCCAGCAGCTCAATTCTAAAGATCCACAGGAAAATATATTCGAACATATCAAACAACTAGATAGACCTTTAAGAGTAAAGTTTGGAATTGATCCAACCGGTTCAGAAATTCATTTAGGTCATAGTATCCCTGTTCGTAAACTTAGAGCCTTTCAAGATGCCGGGCATATAGCAGTTCTAATCATTGGGGATTTCACTGCCCAAATTGGAGATCCTACTGGTAAATCGGAAGTACGTCGTCAACTGACAGCCGATCAGGTTAAACAAAATGCGCAGACCTATCTAGAGCAGCTCAAACCTATTTTAGATTTTCAAACACCTGGCGCTCTGGAAATTCACTACAATTCCCAATGGCTAGATCATTTAAACTTAGTAAATATTTTGGATTTGCTTTCCACCATGACAGTAGGACAGATGTTGGCCAAAGAAGGATTTAAAGAACGTTATAACCAGGAAAACCCTATCTTTTTACATGAATTTCTGTATCCACTAATGCAGGGTTATGATTCAGTTGCCATTGATGCTGATGTGGAATTGGGTGGAACCGATCAAAAGTTCAATATTGCTATTGGACGGGATTTACAAAAACATTTCGGCAAAAAAACTCAATTTGGCCTCTTGCTACCCATTTTGATAGGTACAGACGGTATACAAAAAATGTCCAAATCTCTCAATAATTATGTTGGTCTCCAAGAAGATCCCCTCAGTATGTACTCCAAACTGGAAAAGATTCCTGATGCCCAATTAGCAAGCTATTTTGAATTGCTCACCAATCTTCCCTTAGATCAAATTCCCGAAAATCCTCGCCAAGCTCAAAAGCAATTAGCCCTAGATATTGTTTCACAATACCACGGACAAGAAACAGCCCAAAATGCTCAGACGGCCTCAATTGCTCTGGTAAGCTCCAGAGAGAGTAGTCTGGCTGATATTGTACCGGAGTATCTTTTAAAGGATCTCAATTTTCCACTCAAACTAGTCAATATACTTAGTTCTTCAGGCCTATGCAGTAGCAATGCCGATGGTAGAAGACAGATTGAAGGAGGGGCTGTAAAGTTCGATGGAGTCAAAGTAACAGACCCCAATCTCTCTTTTGAGCAACCTAGCCAAATCACCGGTAAAGTCCTCCAGGTAGGCAAGAAAAAATTTGTTAGGTTGGTATAGTTCTAAATTTCATCCCAACCAATCACTCCAGAAGACATTACATAACTAGTGACACTGGCTTCGAAGAAATTAGCCTTCGTGCTACCTTCTTTTTTGGTATCACCGAATTTCTCTAGATGAGTATAGGGACTTTTGGAATACTTAACATCTTTATAGAGATCTTCGAGACCTATGGCCTTGAGCCTCATATTAGCCAGGTATTTGGTATATTGCTCGGTACTGGCTTCGGTCACCCCCAAAATATCATTTCCGATGATATGATTAGTCCATTTGCATTCAAACTCTACTGTTGTAGCAAACATTTCATAGATCTGCTCTTTAGAATAGGAGAAAGATTTCATTGCCTCTGGAAGCAGCCTTTGGTATAGCCTGACATGACTTAATTCATCTCGATTGATCATCTTGAAGATATCAGCCGATCCGGGCATCAACATACGGGAAGCCAAGTTATAGAAATAGATAAAGCCATTATAGAAATAGATTCCCTCAAGCATATAGTCAGCCAAGAGCGAAACGAAATAGTTTTCGGCAGTCGGTTCATCTAGATATCTCTGGTAGAATCTGGCGATATATTCACAGCGTTCCTTGAGAATAGAATCACTACGCCAAAATTCATAGACATAGGCTCTTCTATCGGGTGGAATGATAGTTTCTATAATGTACTGATAACTCTGGTTGTGCATTCCCTCTTGAGAAATCTGTTCAGCCATGCATAGACTAACTTCTGGGGCGGTGATGCTGCTTTTAATATGGGGAATATTGCAGGTTTGCAGAGAATCCAAGAAGGTCAAATAAGACAGTATCCCTTCATAGGCTCTGCGTTCTGACTGGGTTAAGTTGGTATAGTCCGTGACATCTTGGGTGATATCAAGTCGCTGGGGAATCCAGAAATTCTCCCTCATTTGTTGATACAGTCCTAGAGCCCAGCTATAGCGTACATCATTGAGCTGCATCAAATTAGTGGTATTTCCATACCAAATTGAACGATTATCTAGGCTGTCATCCCCATTAGGATTGAATATGGGGTTGACATACATCTTTTGTTTGAGCATGTTTAATTGCATTTATTTGTAAATTAATTAGCACAGGCACTACAGCCTTCTTGTTCATCCTTGAAGTCATCTTTTTGGACAGTCCTGACATAGTAGATTGCCTTACAACCCTTTTGCCAAGCCAAAAGCAGAGTATCAAAAATATCTCTGGCACTGATTGAACTATTTTGCTTCTCGGGGGAATAGACTCCCTGATTGAGGTTAAATAATAACTCCATCGAAATGCCAGTATCGATCCATTGTTGTATTGTTGCTACAGCCTTAATTACCTTCTTTTGATCCAGATTCTTATTTTCCGGGTAATGCCAGAAACATTCACCGATGAAGGGAGGAGCAATAGGAACGGTTCCCTTGGCCCATTTATCATAGAAAAAACGACTATAAACCGGTAGAATACTGGCAGTACAGCCCTGCACCAGGGAAGAAGATGTATTGGGCGCTATAGCAGTAATATGAGAATTTCTAATGCCATATTGTTGAATCTCCTTGCTTAGTTCCAACCAACGCTGGGGTGCCTTGGCATTATCACTGAACCATTGGGTAGGTTTAGCGTTGATCAACAGCCCCTGATTCCAGGTAGAACCAGCGAAAGACGCATAGGCTCCTCTTTCTTTGGCAAGCTCTTTAGATGTATAGGTACACCAATAGGAAATATCTTCAAAAAGGTTACCAATCTGTTCGAGATTCTCATAATTGAGATGTCTTTTAGCTAACCAGTCGGCCAAACCCATCGCACCTACACCAATAGTGCGATATTGATGATTATGTTCTTTAGCTGCTTCAAACGGCGGATGGGTGATATCAATAGTATTATCCAGAATTCTAACGGCAATAGCAGAAAATTCAGCAATTTCCTCATCTAGAATATTAGCCAGATTCAGACTGACCAAATTACAGCAATGAGCCTCCTTTCCAGGACTGACGTTACTGAAGCTCTCTGTGCAGAGGTTAACTGAAGGGATATAGCCACAGTGTTGGTTGGGATTGGCTCGGTTGATGGTATCCTTAAATGCCAGATAAGGCATCCCTGTTTCCAGCTGTGAGCGCATAATAATCTTAAACAACTCTCTGGCATTTATCTTTTTATAAAGAGTGATTTGCCTATCCAGCTGAGATTCTATCAGTGCATAAGCTTGCTCAAACGTCTCACCCCAGAGCTCGGCTAATTCGATACCCAATTTGCTCCTAACCTCATGGGGATCTACCATGATCCAATCCTTTTTGTCCATCACTCGGCGCATGAACTCATCCGGCAATACTAACTGAGGAAAAATATCATAGGCTTTACGTCTTTGATCCCCATTTTCAGTTTGCATTTCCAGAAATTCCGGAACATCTAAATGCCAGATATCTACACTGACTGTTACTGCCCCAGCGCGTCTGCCACCTTGGTTAACAGCAATTGCCGTATCGTTGAGCAGTTTGATCCAGGGAATGATTCCACCAGAGGAATTTGATTTGCCCATCACCCAGCTACCGGTAGCCCTGATTCTGCTGATATTGATGCCAACACCACCACCATTTTTGGAAATCCTGGCTGTATTGGTAATTTCACTAAAGATGCTTTCCAAATTGTCATCAACCCCTAAGATAAAGCAACTTGTCAGTGAACCATTGGGGATTCTCAAATTGGACAGAATTGGAGTAGCCAGGGAAATTTTGCGCTTGGCAATAGACTCATAGAAGCTCTTGGCTACTTGCATCCGCCTTGATGGTGTTTCTAATGCTGCTAGCAATAGGGAACAAGTCAGGAAAGATTCCTGGGGCAGTTCATCCTTGAGGAGATAGCGACGGGTCAGAAGCACTGCACCTGCATAGTCGTAATCCTTATCCCAATCATGCTTAATCCAGCTTCCAGCTTGAGCTAACTCGGCATTAGTGTAAATTGAAATCCTATTGTCATACTGACCTGATTCAACCATGGTCCTGACTGTCAGTGGGTAGTTTCCATAAGCGTAGCCCCTACTGACTTCTATATCTTTCCAGAGACTCCAGATATGCAATCTACCTGCAACATATCGCCAATCAGGTTCTTCTAGACTGCACATTTGTAAGGCACAGTTGATAAGGTTGTCTTGGATTTCCCTGGTGGAAATTCCATTTCTAAGTCTTGTGGTTAAACCAGCTTCTAAGGCGAGATGATTAGCGTCTAGCCCAGTACATGCCCATTCGACTACGTACCTTATTCTGGAGATATCTAGATCTATCCAACTACCATTCCTTCTAATTACTTGTATATCCGGATTTTTCGTGGACAGTGTACTATTGCCATCAATAGAATCTTTAGTCTGCTTCAAAGTTGTTTTCGAGAGAGTTGGCTGCATAAGTGTTTGAGGCTTAGATTCTTAATAATATCGGGGCTTGAACCACAGATATAGCGTTGTGTATAGATCATATACGCTACATCTGGATAGTTAGAATTCATATCATAAACGATTTAAACCAAAAATTTTGTGATCCCAAATACATTGGGCTTCAATGGGACGGCAAAAATATAGCCACAACCGAAAAGCAGTATTACATCAAGGGTTATGGAATATTAAGATAAATTACAGCTCACATACTGTACCAACCAACGATGTAGTCTGTATAGCCGAGGATAACAAGGATAGTAAATTTTACTCAAAAAACATATATACTTAAATCAATCTCAATTTAATAATATACATTAATTGAATTTATTTGTTGAAAAGAGTTAGGTCGATATTTTTTTGTATCAATTTAGATAAATTTTGCTAGGATTAGAATGGTTTATTGGTTATATATAGATATATGATTTTTAACGAATTCTGTCTTTCTGCTGAAAATATTCTATATCAAATTAGATTATCTGGACAAATTCACTCCATAGTAGAAGCAGTGATTAGTGAAAAAATCATAGATCAAGAAGCCACAAAAATGGCAATCGAGATCGAGGCTAAAGAAATACAGTCAGAAGCAGATAAGATTCGATTAAACAACCAATTATATAAACCAGAAGAAACTTGGATTTGGTTAGAGAGCCAAGGGCTCACACTAAATGATTTAGAGTTTATAGCACGTAAAAATATCATAGCTAGAAAATTAGCAGAAAAACTTTTTTCTGACCAGATCAAACATTTCTTTGCCTTAAACCATCCGAACTATCAGTCAGCTATAATCTATGAAATAGTATTTGATGATGCAGATTTGGCTATGGAGATATTCCATGCCATCGCTGAAAAAAAGATGGATTTTGCTCAAGCTGCTCGAGAGTATTGCCAAGATCAGCAGATGAGATTTTCCGGAGGATATAGAGGAAATTTTAAGCCTCAAGAATTAAAACCTGAATTTGCTTCGGCTATATTTGCAGCAAATCCGCCTAAGTTGCTCCAGCCAATTGTCACTTCCAATAGCGCACATTTGATAAAGATAGAGGAAATAATTCAGCCAATATTAGATGATGTGTTGGAAAATCAAATTCTTTCTGATTTATTTAATATTTGGCTAAAACAAAAATTGATGGAAGTAGATACTATCCAAATAGCCAAGAATCTATAGTTTATAATCAAACTGTTCTACAGATACAGAAGATATAGAACAGGTATACAATGTTTTGCCTTTTTGGAACTCTATTATAGAGAGCGAAAAAATGACATAATTAGCCAATATGTATGATCAAACCAATCTGAGTGAGAACATAGCCGATTCTCTGTTTGAGAGTCCCATAAGTCAAGAAGAGATGTTGACTCTACTAGGTAGCGAGAATGTAGAGCAACGTATACTGGCAGCTAGAGCTTTCTGTGAGATAAAAGATTCCAGAGCGATTCCCCTTTTACTGGAAATGTTGGATCATACTTGTGCCTTAGAGCGAGTCAGTGCTATCTATGCATTAGGTCACAACAGCAATAGTCAGACAGTAGCAGCATTGATTTCAACATTGACAAATGACTGGAGTGGATATGTTAGAAAAGGTGCTGTTTGGGCATTAGGCAATAGCAACAACAGGCAGAGCCTGCAGCCATTATTAAAGGCCTTGAAAGGAGACATTCCTGCTGTTAGGCTCTGGGCGGCAAGTGGGATCGCTCAAATCGCCAAATTGAGCTACGAAGATGTAATCACTTCTCTGCCAACCTTGATTGAAGGGCTCAGGAAAGATCCCATTGCTGCAGTAAGAAGTAATTGTGTTTGGACGGTTGGCCAGCTCTGCCGGGAGTTACCACTCAATGTTGTATATGCCACAGCTGTCGATGCTCTCATAGAGTCCTTGGTAGAGGATGAAGATCTTGGTGTCAAAGAAGATGCCAAAGCTGCGATTCTTCGCCTGGGAGATGCCAGAGGACTCCAGCTGATTGAAGAGCTTGAACTTGAGGGGTTGATTTAAAAGCGATGGTTTTTCCCCTGATTTTAGGAGTTAGCGGAGCATCGGGCATGATCTATGCAGTTAGAGCGCTCAAATTTCTCTTGGAAGCTGATCATACTGTTGATTTAGTTTCTTCAAGAGCTTCCAGTGAAGTTTGGCGTCATGAAAATCAACTCGTTCTTCCCAGCGCACCAGATGAACAAGAGAAATTTTGGCGTCAGCAAACGGGAGTACAAGATTGTGGGCTTTTACGTTGTCATCGCCCGAACAATATTGGTGCCAGTATTGCCAGTGGCTCCTATCGAACATTGGGAATGCTCATTTTACCCTGCAGCATGAGTACAATTGCCAAAATTGCCAATGGACTCAGTTCGGATCTGCTAGAAAGAGCTGCTGATGTCCAGCTTAAGGAAGGTCGATCGCTGATTGTTGTGCCCAGAGAGACCCCATTTAGCCTAATCCATTTAAACAATCTAACCATGTTGGCTCAAGCAGGTGCTAAAATTGTGCCAGCTATTCCAGCTTGGTACCATCAACCCAAAACCATTGAGGATCTAGTAGATTTTGTTATAGCAAGGGCATTAGATCAATTGGGCATTGACTGTGTGCCATTAAATCGTTGGGAGGGCTAAAAATTTCGCACTACAACAATGAGAACTTTATTTCTCCTCTTCTTTATCGTTGCTCTAACCCTTTTTTGGCTACAGAACCCTCAGGTAGTTGCCCTGTTTTTCTTTGGTTCTTTAGTTCCTTTGCAGCTTTCTCTTGGCAGTTGGGTGGTTGTTTTTGTTTTGCTAGGAGTACTAACTGGTATTTTGGTTCAAGTATTAGGAAGAGGCAGTGCTTTCCTGCATAACAGAAAGAAAAAGCAACGTGTCCAATCTCCCGAAAAGCAAAACACTCAAAATTCAGATAACAGGCTTTACAGAGACAGTGAATGGGGGCAACAAACAGAAGATGATGATGATTGGGAAATAGAAACGCCGCCACCACCGAGTCGTCCCCCTACCCCTCAAGCAGTCAAGACGAAGGACAAGAGCTCATTTTCTCCTCCTGTGGTTGAACAGGAAAAGACGCAATTACCTCCAGAGGAAACTCCCATATATCCTAAGTTAACCAAACCTCCAGTCAGGGATAATAACATCTACGATGCCAATTTCCGTGTACTTAATTCACCCAAACAAACTCCTCCTTCAAACAATAAAGAACAACAAGATATAGAAGAGGATGACTGGATCTAGTCTCGTTTATGTTAAAGTAAGATCAACATCTGTGATTTTTTTATACTCATACTAGGAGGAGAATATTGAATGACCCAAGTGGTTGTTGGTCAGAACGAGAATATAGAGTCTGCACTGCGTCGTTTTAAAAGACAAGTTTCCAAGGCAGGTATCTTTGCAGATATCAAGCGTCGTCGTCACTTCGAAACACCAATTGAAAAAAGAAAACGCAAAGCGGTAGCTCGCAGAAAAAAACGCTTTCGTTAAGTATTTCTCAATAATTGCTGAATCATATTTTGAGCCTGCATCTGGTAATTTCCTCCAAATAGGTTAAAGTGATTTAGCACATGATACAAGTTGTAGATATCTCTGCGTTGTGGATATCCGTGTTCAAGAGGCGCTACTCTGTTGTAGCCTTGATAGAAATCAGCTGGGAAACCTCCAAATAGCTCAGTCATAGCAATATCGACCTCGCGATCACCATAGTATGCTGCGGGGTCTAATATTGTCGGTTCGCCATCTGAGCTAAAATAGGCATTACCAGACCAGAGATCTCCATGTACCAAAGATGGTGATGGCTGATGATCATTTAGAGCTGATTTGACTGATTGTACAATTATTTCCTTATCCCCAAAAATTCCTCTAGATACCTTGAGTTGATAGCCGATTCGCCCATTAGCAAAAAAATCTGCCCAGCAACTAGAAAAATGATTAATCTGGGGAGTCGTTCCAATGTTGTTGTCTTGCTGCCAGCCAAAATTTTTCCCAACTGATATTGAGTGCAGGTGAGCCAAATTCTCACCCATCTTAGTCCAATTTCCTTGAATTTCTCTATCTGGCTCCAGCCACTCTAATACCAAAAAGCTATAGTTGTCGGTGATTCCAGTAGTAATAGGAAGAGGTACCCTAATTGTTGAAGTAGAGGCAATTTCTCGCAATGCTTGTGCCTCAGTATTAAACATTGATAACAAGTCAGTTCGATTGAGCTTGATAAAATAAGAAATGTTCGAACCAAAGAGTTGATAGCCTTGATTGATACAACCTCCAGACAATAACTTGGCTGGTCTTATCATTTCGAACTTCTTACCAGAGGCAAGGGTGATTTCTGTGACTATATCTTGCCAGAACATAATAATTTAACCTCAGTTCAGGATAAGGAATAACAGAAAAAGAGGCGGACAATAAACTGAAAATAAAGTAAAGCAATATTCAGCACTAAACCCCTATGTCTAGTTTAGAGTTTTTGTTTTGCCATATCGATGATTTCTGCGTTTGAGTGAAATTATGACTATTCTTGTGTCGTTTCATCAGAATCACTATCGGAATTTTAAACATTACTTATTAGGAGCGGGGCTTCTTTTGCAGTATAACTAAAAAAAGTATAAAAACATAACTACTCAGGTTGAGCATGAGATAACATAATATAAGTACTTCAAAGGTATTTTGGTGATCAGTGAATAATAATTCATCAGAAAAAAAGAACTCATTCGAATCGGACAGTTCAAAGTCACAACAACAAGTCATTTTCATCAATAATATCTGTAAGCTCAATGAAAATGATGAAATTGCCTATTGCTCCGATTGTTTTCGCAGTCAGGGTAAACTTGTCCCTTTGGTCATAAAGAGAAATAGGGATAATGATATTGAAAGTTATGAATGTATAGCCTGTAAGACTACAACATCTATATAATTTCCTGGATTTGGCATGCAAATTTGCGCAATATCGACAACCTTGTTAGACTGGATAAATCATGTCTAATAGAAGGCTTTCTAAGCTCTGGCAATATTTACGCCCTAACTGGCCCCTGATTATCATTGGTGTGGTTTCTCTTTTAATTGTTAATATCTTGGGTGTCTATATCCCCTTGATGATCAAAAATGTTACCAATGGACTGGGCAATCACTTTGAATTTGTCAATATTGAAAAGCAGATCACCATTCTGGTATTACTAATATCTCTGATGTGGTTGATCCGTATAATTTCGCGTATTGCTCTCTTTGGAGCAGGCCGTCAGGTAGAAATCTATCTCAAGCAGAAAATATTTGACCATCTCCTCAAGATGGATCCCTCTTATTTCTCGATCAATACTTCCGGTGATCTCATCAACAGATCCACCAGTGATGTAGAAAATATCCGTCGCTTGGTGGGCTTTGCACTTTTAAGCCTAATCAATACCATCTTTGCCTATACTTTTACCTTGCCGGCAATGATAGCCCTGGATCTACCACTGAGTGTAATGGCGCTTTCGGTCTATCCTTTGATGTTGATTACCGTGAAAATCTTTAGTGGAAAATTACGGGATCAACAGATTGAGATTCAGCAGAGGCTTTCGGATCTAAGCGAAATGATTCAAGAGGATGTAAGCGGAATAGCCTTGATCAAGATCTATAGCCAAGAGGAAAACGAACGTATAGCTTTTCGCAAAAAAAACCGAGCTCTTCTAAGTTCCAATTTAAAATTGGTGAGTACTCGTAATTTTCTTTTTGCCATTATAGAAGGCATCACCTCTTTGAGTCTTTTAATATTAATTTGGGCTGGCGGTATAGCTATTTTCAAGGGACAGATCAAGGTTGGCGATTTTTTAGCTCTATTGATCCTGATAGAAAGACTGGTATTTCCCACCGCTTTACTGGGTTTTACCATCACGGCTTACCAAAGGGGCGAAGTGAGTATCGATCGCATTGAGGAGATATTTCAGACCAGCCCTGGTATCGATAACGCTCCTAATCCCTTGCCTATGCCAAAAGAACAAGTTGCCGGAGCTATCAAGGCTGTGGATTTGAGTTATACTTACGCCGGTGCCAAGACTGCCGCACTCAAAAATCTTAACTTTGAAATCGCTCCAGGAGAAATCATTGCCGTAGTCGGTGCGGTGGGTAGTGGAAAATCCACTCTGGCTAATGCCCTGCCACGTATGCTCAATATTGCTCCAGGTAAGCTTTTTATTGATCAAAAGGATATCACTTCAATCAAACTTGAAGATCTGCGTCGCTCGATCGCTTATGTACCACAGGAGAGCTTTCTTTTTAGTACAGACATCCGCAATAATATTCGCTACGGAGATCCCCTAGCCGATAACACCAGAGTGGAGAAATCAGCCAAGCTAGCTCAAATCCATCAAGAGATCCTCAATTTCCCGCAGCAGTATGACAGCCTCGTCGGGGAAAGGGGAATCACCCTCTCTGGAGGACAGAGGCAGAGAATGGCCTTAGCAAGAGCCTTGACGGTTGATGCTCCAATTATCATCCTAGATGACTGTTTAGCTAGTGTTGATAATCAAACTGCTACAGAAATACTGGCAAACTTCTCTAATCAAAAAGGCAAAACTATCGTTTTTATTTCCCATCAGCTTTCGGCCGCGGCCAAAGCCAATCGTATTTTTGTTATGGAAAAAGGGAGGATAGTTCAAATAGGTACTCATAAAGAACTGCTGCAACAAGAGGGAATCTATCAATTCCTCTGGCAACAAAACCAATTGGAAAAGATTTTACAATAGGGTCAATTAGCTTTTTATGTTATTCATCCCGAGTTCTTATATCATTGCAGGCGGTTGTCTCTGGTCATTAGTTCTTTATCTGAGCTTGACTGGACTTAGAGAATGGATCATTGCTAGAATTGAGGGCTGGTTTAAGCGCGTGGAGCAATTTTTCTATATTTCTCAAGAAAACCATGGGAAAAAAAGTTTTCCATCCGAATCTATCAATTCATTCTACGCGTCTATTTACAGTATCTCGCCTTTTTTGTTGCTTGGTTTTTTTGTAAACAATCTAGTTGAATTATCTTTGGGTAAAAGCTGGGGAATCAGCTTAGGAGTTTTGGCGACTGTCTCCTGTGGAATTTATCAATTGGGCAAACGTGATAACAACAGAGAAAAAGAATAGATTTTGGCTTCTTGTTCTGGGTGTTTTTTTCTGTTTTGCTCTTGGAGCTTGCGGTTTGCTCAGATTGGGCAATAGCTCGCCAGATTCAACCCTTATACTCTCAGTCCTGAGCGATCCTAAAACCTTCAACTATGTTTTATCTAAAGAAGCTCCCAATATCTTTGGTTTAACTTATGAAGGATTGATTACCGAAAACCCTATCACTGGCAAAAAGGAACCCCAACAGGCCCAAAGCTGGAATGTTTCCAAGGATCATCTCAAGCTGACTTTTACTCTAAGAGCAGATCTCAAATGGTCCGATGGTCAGCCTTTGACTGTAGATGATGTCATCTTTACCTACAATGACATTTATCTCAATCCTGATATCCCCTTTAATGGACGAGATGGACTCAGGGTTGGCCAAAAGCAAACTCTGCCCAAGGTGCGTAAGCTAAATGATAGCCAGGTGGAATTCACTATTACTGAGCCTTTTGCTCCATTTTTAGATGCGGCCAGCTATCCCATTCTCCCTAAGCATGTCCTGGAAAAATTTAGTAAAACCAAAGGTCAAGATGGCAGACCATTATTCCTGAGTGTATGGGGCGTGGATACTCCTGCTGAAGAGATCGTCTCTAATGGTCCTTATGTATTGAAAAAGTATCAGACCAGTGAGCGTTTGATCTTTCAAAAAAACCCCTACTATCGAAAGAAGGGTCTTCCATATATTCAACAAGTAGTCTGGAGTATCGTGGAATCAACCGATACATCTTTGATTCAATTTCGCTCCGGTGGTCTCGATTCGATTGGGGTCTCGCCTGACTATTTTTCACTTTTAAAAAGTGAGGAGAAAAAAGGCGATTTTACAATCTACAATGGTGGTCCTGCTTATGGTACCAGTTTTATCTCCTTTAACCTCAACAAAGGCAGCCGCAATGGAAAACCACTGGTAGATCCCATCAAATCCGGCTGGTTCAATACATTAGAATTTCGTCAGGCAGTGGCCTATGCCATTGATCGTGAGCGCATGATCAATAATGTCTTTCGCGGACTCGGTGAGGTGCAGGATTCTGATATTTCTAAACAATCTCCCTTTTATGATAAGAACCTTCCTGGATATCAGTACAATCCTTCTAAGGCCAGGTCCCTTTTATTGAGTAAAGGCTTCAAATACAATGAAAAACAAGAATTATTTGACGCTCAGGGCAACCGAGTCAACTTTTCCTTGATCACTAATGCTGGTAATAAAATCAGAGAAGCGATGGGAGCGCAGATCAAACAGGATCTCGAAAAAATTGGCATCAAGGTGGATTTCAGTCCAACTGCTTTTAATGTGGTGGTAGATCGCCTCAGTAATAGCCTGGACTGGGACTGCTTCTTGTTGGGCTTTACCGGTGGCAATGAACCAAACGATGGAGCCAATGTTTGGTTTACCGATGGTAGTCTACATAGTTTTAACCAAAAACCACAGGCTGGATCCGCCCCTATTCAAGGCCAAGTCGTCTCGGATTGGGAGAAGGAAATTGCCCGTTTATATATAGAAGGCGCTAGGGAATTAGATTTTGACAAACGTCGTGCAATCTACCAGAAGTCTCAAGAGATCATTTCCCAATATTTACCCTATATCTATCTGGTCAACCCCTACTCCATGACCGCTATAGTCAATAGAGTCAAGGGTGTGGAATATTCTGCCCTTGGAGGTGGTTTCTGGAATATAGATCAGCTCAAGCTATCAGATTAAAAATTTATACATGCTCGGCAATCAAATCTATCGCCTGTGCCAAATCGTCGACAATATAATCAGGATCGTATTTTTCCAGTAGATCTCTCGAGCGAATTCCAGAGAGCACCGCAATCATTTTGACCTGATATTTTTTGGCCGCGGCAATATCGGCCTCAGTATCGCCTATCATCCAGGTTGATTGGACTGGCGGTAGTTCCCTCTGGGCTCTATCCATCAGTGTGGGTTTATCCTGCACATCAGTGGTTTTAATAAAATCATCAGCTAGGCAATAGCAGCGATCTTCTCTAAAAAAACGCTCAAACTGATATCTTTGGAAGGCTTGTTCTAACTCACGTCTTCGCCGCATGGTCATCAGGGCTAGATCCAATCCCATATTTTGGGCTCGCTCTAGGGACTCAAAAACTCCAGGAATGATTTCATCGTGTTCAAAGTAACAAAGATCATGAACCGTTGCCTTTCGCATCTTGGCAAAAGATTTAGCTTCAAATTCACCTAAGCCGGAAATGATGCCGATTTCTTCTTCTGTTACTCTGTTTCTCTTGAGCTGCCAAAATTCTGATTTAGGTAAAAGGCGAATATCACTTTGATCAGCTCGGTTTTTTTCCAGACACAGCTGATATACATGGTAATAGCGCCCTGATACATTCATCAAAGGCCCGTCAAAATCGGTAATCACTCTGGTTTCCATTTTAGAAAATGACTTCTATAATACAGATGAGGCAATCGCTACTGGACGAGAATCGATCACCTGATCAATCAAGCCGTACTCCTTAGCTTCCTGGGCTGACATAAAAAAGTCTCTTTCGGTATCTTCTTCTATCTTGTCCAAAGGCTGACCAGTATGATCGCAGAGATGCTGATTCAAAAGCCCCTTGATATAGAGAATCTCTTTAGCCTGGATTTCAATATCTGTAGCCTGTCCTTGGGCTCCTCCTAGTGGCTGGTGAATCATGATGCGGGAATTAGGCAAGCTCATTCTCTTTCCCTTGGTGCCAGCACTCAAAAGAAAAGCCCCCATGCTGGCCGCAAGACCTACACAGATGGTAGCAACATCGGGTTTAATCTGGTTCATGGTATCAAATATACCCATGCCAGCTGAGACCGAACCACCAGGGGAATTGATATAGAGATAAATATCCTTGTCGGGATCTTCAGATTCAAGATAAAGTAGCTGGGCCACAATCAAATTGGCCATTTCATCTCTGACTTCTTTGCTCAGAAATACTATGCGCTCTCTCAATAATCTCGAGTAGATATCAAAAGCACGCTCTCCGCGACCAGAAGTCTCAATTACGGTTGGGATCATTGTCTCATTGGTTTATTTTCTTCTATTCTATTAAGTTTTTGCTCATTTTGGATTTTATGAGTGAGGATATGTTGAATTACTTACCGACTCTTATGGATATATGGATATGCAAAATCCCCCTAAAAAAAGGAGGACTCAAAAAGACAAGGTGTATTTGTCTATCTAGTTTTTCTTCTGACTAGGAAACCAAGCCCCAATGCCAATGCGCCGCCGGCATAAGTCATAGGCTCAGGAACCGGTGTATATTGTACTTGTGTGAAAAAATTAGTGAACTGACTTACGTAACCACCACCAGTACCTAAAACAGTGACCTTATCAGTAACGGTAATGAACTTGCTCGCTGCTAGGGGGGTAATAGCGACAGGTCCGCCTGTGGAACCATCAATAGAATTGATTGTAAGCACAGGAGCACCAGAAATGGTTTCCTCGATTGAGTTGCCGGCTGGGAAAACAGTTGACTGCAACGTTGCTTTGTCAAAGTAGTAATTATTGCTTGGGTCAATTTGTACGTTATAGGTAACAGAGCCATCGCCAAGGAAACCACTTGGATCCTGAAACAAGAGATTATAGGCTTCAGCCGAACCAATAGGACCAGAAAATGTTCCTGAAACGGTAGCATCAGCGAGAGAACCGGTTACGCTGGTAAAGGTAATTGTTTTATCACCACTGATCAATACATTCCCTGCTTTAATAGGGCTTATAACTTGAGAAGCTTTGGCGCTCAATGCAACACCGGACATTAGGGTGGATGCAAAGACCGATAATAGGACGAGATTTTTTTTCATTAGTATGAATCCAGATATTTTGACCAACAAAGTACAGGTAAAACTGAATTTAGCGTACTTTTTCCTGTAAAGAATTGTAACGTAAAACCACAAAAAACGTCAAGCTTTTTAAGTCTTTTTTGTTTATTGACCAAAATCTTCCATTAGGAAACCTCGATTAATTCTGCTTATTGAAAAAAGATGCACAAAAAATATCATCTAATTCGTATGTTTGCCAATAAGACTCTGAATTATTCGAGGCGCCTATTAATCAGTCCTCAAAAATACTATTTGGTTAGGCGTGTTTTTCTTCTAACTAGGAAACCAAGACCCAAGGCCAATGCACCGCCGGCATAAGTCATAGGCTCAGGAACTGAGGTATCGTATTGTGTGTAAAAATTAGTGAACTGACTTACATACGAACCACCAGGACCCGGAACCAAGGTATCGGTAACGGTAAGAAACTTGCTGCCTCTTGGTAAAATGCTCGTAGGTCCGCCAGTGGCACCATTATTGGAGACAATCGTACCATTAGCGCTAATCGCCTCTGAGACCGAGTTACCGGTTCCGTAAACAGTTGACTGAATCGATGCTGTGTTAAAAGCTTGAATAGAAGAAGGGATAACTTCTATGGTATAGCTAACAGTGCCAGGGCCAGTAAATCCTGTTGGATCTTGAAACAATAGATTGAAAACACGGTCTGAACCGACCGGACCACCAAACATCGCAGAAACAGTACCATCAGTGAGAGAACCAGTTACTCCGGTGATTGTTACTATTTTATCGTCAGCATTCAATGTGTTACCAGGTTGGATAGGCGTGATCATAGTGGCGGCTTTAGCACCTACTGAGATACCAGATACTAGGGCAGATGCAAGGATAGATGACAAGAAAAGACTCTTTTTCATGGGCTTAAGCTCAGAAGTTTGTTTAGGCATAGTACAAATAAACACTAGTTTGTTGCACTTTCCGTTGCTAAATATTATAAGTTGCAATTGCAAAAAATGTCAAGTACTTGAGAAGCTTTTTGTGTATTGACCAAGATCCTTTATTTTGCCCCCAGTAACAGATAGAGCTTGTTTGGGCTAACATTTACTTATTATGACTTTTTCCTTCAAAATTGCCTGTAACATAGAGTAAAAAAGCCTTTAGAATTATGTCCGACAAATTTTAGAACTTTTCGTCGAGTCTATTAAAGCTCAGCAATCCAGGATTATTGTCAGAATATACATGTATAAATTCATCAATTGTTGTGGTAAATACTTATGCGCGTAATCTTGATGACAGGAAAAGGCGGAGTTGGGAAAACTTCAGTAGCCGCAGCGACAGGATTGCGATGTTCTGAGCTTGGTTATAAAACCCTGGTATTGAGCACAGATCCTGCCCATTCGCTCGCTGATAGTTTCGATCTTGAGCTTGGACATATTCCCAGAAAAATCCAGCCCAATCTCTGGGGGGCAGAGCTAGATGCCTTGATGGAACTTGAAGGTAACTGGGGTGCGGTCAAAAGATATATTACCCAGGTACTCCAAGCAAGAGGTCTAGATGGGATCCAGGCAGAGGAATTGGCAATTCTTCCCGGGATGGATGAAATCTTTGGACTAGTCAGAATGAAGCGGCATTACGACGAGGGAGAATACGACGTTTTGATCATCGACTCTGCTCCTACAGGAACCGCCTTGAGATTGCTCAGCTTGCCAGAAGTCGGCGGTTGGTATATGAGGAAATTTTATAAGCCTTTTCAAAATGTCTCCACGATTCTACGTCCCCTGGTAGAGCCAATATTTCGGCCAATCGCCGGTTTTTCCTTGCCGGATAAGGAGGTAATGGATGCGCCCTATGAATTTTATGAACAGATTGAAGCGCTCGAAACCATCTTGAGCGATCCCAAAAAAACCTCCGTTCGCCTGATCACCAATCCAGAAAAGATGGTAATCAAGGAATCACTCAGGGCCCATGCCTATTTGAGTCTATATAATGTCTCAACAGATCTGGTGATTGCCAACCGAGTGATACCAGATCAAGTCAGCGATCCATTCTTTGATCAATGGAAGCAAAGCCAGAAGATTCATAAGCAGGAAATCTATGACAATTTTCATCCCCTGCCCATCAAGGAGGTGCCGCTTTACCGGGAACAACTGTGTGGATTAGCTGCCCTGGAAAGACTAAAGGATACTCTCTATCGGGATGAGGATCCTTCCAAGGTCTACTACGAGGAAACTACATTGAGGGTAGTCCAAAAGGATCGCAGTTATAGCCTAGAAATTTATCTGCCAGGAATTCCCAAAGAGCAGATCCAGCTCAATAAAAACGGCGATGAACTCAATATCAAGATAGGTAACCACAGGCGCAATCTGGTCCTACCACAGTCTCTAGCAGCCCTCAATCCTTCTGGGGCCAAAATTGAAGAAGACTATCTAAAAATCAATTTTAGCTGAATGGACAACTTAAATACTGGCCATATTAAAGTGTAACAGAGGTTCGGATTTCAACTAATCTAGAGGTTGCTTGCAATTTTAAATTGATCTTCTTGGCAAATGTCTGATTTAGTCTTACCCCAGTCCCCATCTCCCTGGTTGGTTAATTTGGCTTATCCACTTGGCTCTTTTGTGATTTTACCGTCATATTTTGGCAAGATCGAAGTCGATGGACAGGAAAATATTCCCCAAACCGGCCCGGTGATCATTGCATCTACCCACCGCTCCCGTTGGGACGCACTAGTTGTACCAAGCGTAGTCGGCAAATGTGTCAGCGGAAGAGTTCCTTGGTTTATGGTTACAGCAGATGAGATGACCGGATTACAGGGCTGGATTATTTCTCGTTTGGGTTGTTTTCCGGTAAACACCAGCCATCCTGGGGCCGATAGTATTGTTAAAAGCATTTCTCTGCTCTCTAAAGGAGAGATGCTGATTATTTTCCCTGAAGGAGATATCTACCGGGTAGCAGATGTACATCCTCTCAAAAGAGGTGTTGCCAGAATTGCTCTAGACGTTGAGCAGAACAATCCAGGCATTGGTATGAAAATATTACCAGTGAGTGTGCGCTATAGCCAAGACTATCCCCAATGGAGAACAAAGGTCAAGGTTAAAATCGGAACCCCCCTGATTGCCGCCCAATATCAACAGGAATCCTCCAGAAAAGCCACCGAGCAGCTCACCGAAACTCTAGAAAAAGATCTAAAAGAGCTCAATGGCTCCAACGGCTTTGTCAATGATGCTCGATATGATGGTAAATAAAAATGCTTTTTAACCTGCTAAGCTCTCTTGTAATAGCCCTCTGGGTAGTACTTATGTCGGTGATGTCAATTCAGAATGTCGCAGATGTCACCCTTCATTTTTTATCCTTCGAATCGATCAAGATTCCGGTAGGAGTGGTGATGTCGCTGAGTTTGGCTGTTGGTATTATTGCCCAGCCCCTGCTGATTTCAGTATTGAGTAGGAAATAATCCAGAAAAAACACTGTCCATTGATGGTGCTACAATTTTATAAATACCCTAGGGGTGCTTAGGCCAACTAAGCTGAGATAGTCCCTCGGAACCTGAGACTAGGTAGTTCTAGCGTAGGAAAGCGGTTAAACAAGGAAGATTTATTATGAGAGCGCAATGGGTCACCAAAAGACTTGGACAGAGCAATTTAACACAAATGCACTATGCCAGGCAAGGACTTTTGACAGAAGAAATGTATTATGTGTCCAAGCGAGAAAGACTCCCCGTTGAACTGATTAGGGATGAGGTTGCCCGTGGTAGGATGATCATCCCGGCTAACGTCAATCACACCAATCTAGAGCCTATGTGTATTGGCGTTGCTTCCAGCTGCAAGGTCAATGCCAATATTGGCGCATCTCCAAATTCATCCAATATCGAGGAAGAATTGGATAAGTTGCGACTTTCCATCAAGTATGGCGCCGATACAGTAATGGATCTTTCCACCGGTGGCGGCAACTTGGATCAGATTCGCACAGCGGTAATCAACGCCTCTTCTGTACCAATTGGTACCGTTCCCATCTACCAGGCACTAGAGAGTGTGCATGGAAATATGGAGGATCTCACTCCTGATGACTTTTTGCACATCATCGAAAAACACGCTCAGCAGGGCGTCGATTATATGACGATTCATGCTGGTATCTTGATTGAACATCTTCCTCTGGTCAAAAACAGGCTCACTGGAATAGTTTCGCGTGGCGGTGGTATTCTTGCGCGCTGGATGTTGCATCACCATAAGCAAAATCCACTCTATACCCACTTTGATGCGATTATCGATATCTTCAAGCGCTATGATGTTTCTTTCAGTCTGGGGGATTCTCTGCGTCCTGGATGTACTCATGATGCCTCCGATCAAGCCCAGTTGGCTGAGTTAAAGACATTGGGACAGTTAACCCGTAGAGCCTGGGAACATGATGTACAGGTGATGGTAGAAGGTCCTGGACATGTACCTATGGATCAGATAGAGTTTAATGTTAAAAAACAGATGGAGGAATGCTCAGAAGCTCCCTTCTATGTATTAGGACCTCTTGTTACTGATATTGCCCCTGGCTATGATCACATCACTTCAGCTATTGGGGCAGCTATGGCGGGATGGTATGGTACGGCTATGCTCTGTTATGTAACACCTAAAGAACATCTGGGCTTACCCAATGCCGAGGATGTGCGCAATGGACTGATAGCTTACAAGATAGCAGCCCATGCTGCCGATATAGCCCGGCACCGTCCAGGAGCCAGGGATAGAGATGATGAGCTCTCGCGCGCCCGTTACAATTTCAATTGGGAACGTCAGTTCGAACTCTCGCTAGATCCTGAAAGAGCCAGGGAATATCATGATGAAACCCTGCCTGCCGATATCTACAAAACAGCAGAATTCTGCTCAATGTGTGGACCTAAATTCTGTCCGATGCAGACCAAAATGGATGCGGAAGCCTTGGACGAACTGGAAAAATTCCTGGAAAAATCCAGCGTAAGTTGAAGTCTTGCCAGGGTGAATTGATTCCTAAATCCCTGGCAATTTTTTCCTACTTGTTAGCTCCCATAACATGTAAAACCAAATCGGCACTGAAGTAGCGACTATAGCGATCTATCCTGTTTTGCCAAATAGCTCTGTAGGGCGCATTGTAGACCAGAGAGAGAAGACAGCCCATTGTACTGACTATCAGAAGCGAGATAATATAGTTTCTGATTATGAACCTCATTATCTTGGTGGCTCCCTAGGTTATTCAATATATCTTAAATTATGCGCAGAATTGATGTTATCTTGATTTCTCTTCTTCTTTTGCCAGCTGGCTGGGGGGTATATTGGCTATTTCAGGTTGTTGGACTAGATAGCATTGATGCAGGGCTCTGGAGCCAAAGTGTTTTAGTATTTGGACTTTTACTTTGGATTATTTCCTATCTCTTTAGGGTATCTACTGGTAAGATGACTTACAACAAACAGCGGCAAATCTATGAAGAAGCTGTTCTCCAGGATCGTCTCGAAAAGATGAGCCCAGAAGAATTGGCCAAACTACAGCTTGAAATCGAAAAGGAATAGGAAATAGCGATCTTAGGTTCTTCAATCATTTCTTTGGCCAGCCATGTCTTATGAACCGCTCCATCATAAGTATCGCCCACAAAAGTTTGCCGATCTCGTGGGACAAAATGCCATAGCCACAACCTTGACCAATGCTCTTATCCATAAGAGAATCGCTCCTGCTTATTTACTGACAGGGCCAAGAGGAACCGGTAAGACCTCTAGCGCCCGCATATTGGCTAAATCCCTAAATTGTCTATCTAGCAGCGATCCAACTCCCAATCCTTGCGGTCAATGTGAAGTCTGCATTGCAATTACCAGGGGAAATGCATTGGATGTAATCGAGATCGATGCGGCCAGTAATACCGGAGTCGACAATATCCGAGAGATCATAGAAAGAGTTCAATTGGCGCCAGTTCAGGCACGTTACAAGGTCTATGTGATAGATGAATGTCATATGCTCTCTGGCGCGGCCTTTAATGCCCTGCTCAAAACCCTTGAGGAACCACCCGAGAAGGTAGTTTTTATTCTGGCTACTACAGATCCTCAAAGAGTATTGCCGACTATCATTTCTCGTTGCCAAAGATTTGATTACCGGCGCATTCCACTTGGGGATATGGTTGAACATCTCGCCAAGATCGCTGTAATTGAGGGTATAAATATTGACAATAGTGCAATAACCCTGGTAGCCCAGCTTTCCAATGGAGGGCTGCGCGATGCCGAAAGTCTTCTGGATCAATTGAGTCTTCTTTCGCAACCGGTTACCCCAGAGAGAATCTGGGATCTTGTCGGTATAGTCTCCCAAGAGGATCTTTTATTTTTGATCCACGCGATCAGGAATCAGAATCTAGAATCTGTTCTGGAGAAATCTCGGCAACTGCTAGATAGAGGACGAGAGCCCTTGGCTTTCTTGCAGAATTTGGCTAATTTTTACCTGAGTCTTTTGATTGCCAAAAATGCACCAAATCGTCATGACTTGGCGGCGCTCTCGATAAATACCTGGAATGAACTCAAAGAAGAAGCCAAACTGTGGAATCAGGCAGACATTCTACGCGGACAACAGATGCTCAAAGAATGTGAACTTCAGCTAAAAAATACGCAGCAACCGCGTTTATGGCTAGAGATGACTCTTGTGGGCTTAATGAATACCAAGCCAACTGCTGCAGTTGACCAACCCACAACCTCAATTGGCAAGATTTCCAAAACAGTCATTGCGCCAGAAACGATTCTCGATCAAGGCAAGAAGGAAAAAAGCAACTCACAGTCTCCTGTAACTGCTCCTGTAGAGAAAATCACGCCATTAGATCCAAGCCTGAGCGATCTCTGGCAGGAGGTTTTAAACAATCTGACTCCGCCTACGACCCAATCCCTTGTCAGTCAACAGTGTAATCTGCTCAGCCTAAATCAACAGAGCGCAGATGTCTCGGTCAGTTCCCAGCAGATTTACAAATATCACCAAAGTAAACTCAACACTCTTGTAGATGCTTTTGCCAAAGTTTGTAAGAGACATATCAAGGTGAATTTTCAGATTGTTGACAAAAAGTTGGAAACTGAGACAATCAAGAAAGAAATTTTCCAGCTTAAGCAAAGCGAAACAGTAACCCTACCACCAAAGGAAGAAGAGCAATTCAAAGTTATCCCAACAGATGAGGAGACTTCTCTTTCGAAGAACTCTCAACCTACCACCAAAAAAATAGCCGAGACTATTGCCAAAATATTTGAAGGCGAGATTCTTCCTGATCCAGAATAATTACCATGGCTTCATGTTGTATTTTTGCTGAAAATCGATAATTTCCTTATTTAACTCTTTGGCATAGTTCTGATCAATCAAATTAAGCTTAAATTCATTGCCTTTACTGAGAAATACAGCATAGGCAGATTCAAGGTAGGGAAGATAAGCCTGATTTTGAGCAACATGAACTTCACCAAAAGCCAGGGCAATGCTATCAAAATACTTATGTAGATTAGATGGATTGGGCAACTGGATATCTCCAATCGATTCAACCGAAGAGGTTATACCGCCATCTAAGACTGATAAATCTACATGGGCCTGACCTTCTGCCAATAACAGATACTTTTTGGAGCTCTTGAGAGCATTAAATGAGCCAACCTGTTCAAATACCGGAGGAGTGGCTGGATCATAACTACCTGATATGATAAGTACTGGTATTTTGATCCTGCTAATTTCCTGCCTGCCAAATAAAGCGCGGTTAACTGGATTGGCGGCTATCACCGCAACAACTCGCTCATCCCGAAAATCACGGGATTGATGAGGTAGAGCTAGGGCTCGACATTGCAAAATGGAGGCAGCATTGAACATGGCAAATTTATCGTTATTGCAGGATTGATTGAGTTGATCAAAATTGATTCTCGCTCCTGCTAAAGAAAGTACTGTATAGCCACCAAAAGAATGTCCATAAGCGCCAACTCTCTTGAGATCCAGTTTTCCTGCAAACTCACTCTGATTGCGCCGCTCCAGTTCGTCGATGACATAGCTGATATCGAGAGGTCGATCGATGAACTCATTGACATCAAAAATATTGGCATGATAACCGGCAAACATATCCTGCATATACTGCAGATCACTTCCCGGATGCTGGGGCATGGCTACTACAAAACCGTAGCTAGCTAGATGTTTTGCTCTGGCAACAAAATCATCCGGTCTAGAGGCCAATCCATGAGAAAAAATGATGACCGGAGTCAATCCTTCACGATAGGTAGTTGGCTTGAAGACCAAAACATAGAATTTGCGATTGCGATTGACATCTTCCAAATGCCATGTTTCTTGCTTGACTTCGAATTTGCCCATACTCTCAAGATCGCCTTTCTTGTCATAGTCAACAGTATTGTTTTCCTCTTTGGCTTCTTCAAGAGTCCACTGGCGCATCTTGGTAACAAATGTCTTAGTTCCATCGATGGCAATCGCTATCTCGTTAGTCAGATCCAAAACATATTCACCGGGTAATTCCAGATTAGTAGGATATTTTTCGAGAAAACCCAAGAAAGTAAATCCGCCAGGGGCAAAGGCAGACTGCACAATAGCAGACCTAATAGCATATTTACCGTTAATATTGCCTTCAATGGTTATGGCTTTACCCATACGGTAGAGAACATCCTCTCCCATAGCACTATTGAGAAAACGAGATGTTCTAACCGGGTCTATGGGAATTTGCTTGGTCAAGAGCGCTCTGAGTTGATCTCGATTAGATTGGCTGAGCATATTTAGATAAGGTGAGAGACTTTCGTCTGTCTGTCCAGTTTCTGCGTAGGTCTTAAGAGAGGCAACGGGCATGGATATTTTCAATGAACCATAGGTGAGGATGAGTTTTTCAGCAGCCCTGACAGGTAAAACATTGACAAGTCCAAGAAGAAACCCTACAACAAATGAAGATCTAAAAACTTTTAACATGATAATTTAATTTAATATTTGATATTATTTGGTACACAATGTTATAAATTACTTGAATCCAGGCTTTGAAATTCGCTTGGATTTAGGTGTAATCCGCACTCTTGTTTAATTCCCTGGAAACGAGTATCTCTCTCATCATTATCATCGGCCATCAAGGGGCGGCTGGAATGCCAATCCCCCACAGTTACATAGCCCAAGTCAAAATAGGGATGGTAAGGTAGATCGTGCTTGCTCAAATACTGATAAATCTCACGCGAATCCCAGTTCAAAATTGGATGGATTTTGTAGAAATTCCCTTGCTCAATTATAGTGGACAAACCTTGACGATGCTTGGTCTGTGAACGTCTTAAGCCTACTAGCCACGCTGTAACCCTGAGCTCATTTAAAGCCCTTTGCATTGGTTCTACTTTACGGATTTGATCGTAGAGATTGAGCGAATCGAGATCCTTGTTCTCCCATAGTTTGCCATAGAGAGCTTCCATTCTGGCAGGACTCAGGGGAGATTGGTAAACCTTTAGATTGAGGTTCAAACGTTGAGTAAGCTGCTGGGCAAATGTATAGGTCTGGGTTGGCAGATAGCCAGTATCAATCCAGATAACCGGAATATCCGCTATTATTTGGGTCACCAGATGAAGCATTACAGCCGATTGAATGCCAAAACTGGTAGTAAGAACCAGTCCATCTTGAAAAACCTGGGCAGCCCAGTCAACTATCTCTGAGGAATTCTTGCTTTCCAATTGGATATTGAGCAAGTCCAAATCTAAATCTAAATCTTTATCAAGTAATCTGGTCATACTATAAAAATTTTATTTTTATATATCTGCGCTATGTTTGTTACCACCTAAATAAAGCTCCCCTACCTTAGGATCGTTGAGGAGTTGGGAACCTTTACCTTCGTATCGGTTGCGGCCGCTTTCTAAAACATATCCCCTATCTGCCATCATTAGCGCTTTTTTGGCATTCTGTTCAACCAGAAGAATCGAGGTTCCACCTTGATTGATGGACTTGATCTGAGCAAATACATCTCCTACAAGAATTGGCGATAGAGCTGCTGAGGGTTCATCCAATAAAAGTAAATCCGGCTTTAACATCAAGGCTCTTCCCATAGCCAACATTTGTCGCTCTCCACCAGAGAGAGTGCCTGATCTCTGTTTTCGTCGCTGGGCCAAACGCGGAAACATAGTATAGATGGCGTCTTTTTCACTCGTAAGTGAGCCACTCTTGATAAAAGCACCCATCTCCAGATTTTCTTCAATAGTTAGAGAAGGAAAAATATTGGCAATCTGCGGGACATATCCCAGCCCCTGGTGGACGATTTTTTCGGATTTTAGACCAACTAAACTCTGTCCCTTAAAATCTATACTGCCCTTGTTTGGTGTGAGTATACCGAATATAGCTTTCAGGAGTGTTGATTTGCCACAGCCATTTGGACCAATGACAACTACCACTTCTGCTGGGGCTATATTTAAACTGACACCCTGGAGAATGTCGAGATCCTTGATATAGCCGGCATAGACATTTTTAACTTCTAGTAAACTATCCATCCTTATCTTGGGATTTTTTGCAATTCCGGTTTTTCATGATCTAGGATTGCTCCATCTACTGGACAGACCTGTAGGCAAATTCCACAATCGATACAGGTGGCAAAATCAATCCAGAACCACTGCGTTCCCTTTATATTTTTTTCAGGGCCTGGATGAATACAGGCAACCGGACATGCATCAACACAATCCGAAACCCCTTCACAAACATCAGTAACAATGGTATGCGGCACCGTTTTCCCTCTTTCAAATTAACTAAGTTGATTATTATGAAGCCATCAGGCGTTTACTGAGAGCTTCCCTTCTCTTGCGGGCAATTTTGTTACTCTCATCATACTTTAAACTCTCTTGGTAGGTTTCTATAGCTTTTGTGATCATCTGCTTTTTCTCGTAGGTATTGGCTAAATTGTTTAAAGCTATGACATATTCGGGATAAAGCTTAATCGCTTCTTTGTAGTTGCGAATAGAGAGATCATATTGCTCCTGAGCAAAATAGGAAAAACCCAGAGCATTAAAAATGAGGGCTTTGTTTTCTGGCTCAGTTTCATCCTCATTCATTTTGAGGGCTTTTTGGAATAAGTTTATAGCCTGAACATAGAGTTTCTTGTCTAGATAGATGCCACCTAACTCATAAGCATCTTTGGCTGTTCCCTTGTTCTCCTTTAATGTTTTTTGCAATCGAGAGATTGTTTTTTCTTGTCGAACAGTTCTGAAAACTTGCTGGATCAAGAAAATTGCCACTCCTGCCAGCAATATTAGCAGTACAAACAGATAGACAATTGGAAGATTTTCTTGCATATTCAGGGTAATCCCCAATAGATTAGACGTTGTTTTAACCAGCCCGAGTCTTTCTTGGTGCTGATGACTTTTTCTACTTTCTTTTGTAGTTCATTGTACGCTATTCCCTTGGGTAGGGCTACGGCTAATGGGGCTACAGAAAGTTGTTCTGTCAAAACATGGTACATTTGATGATCAGATCTCCAGCCTATCAGAATACTACGATCTGCGGCTATTGCATCTACCTGGGCGGACTTAAGTTTCTCAAATCCCTCTAGATAGGATTCTACAGCAATCAATTTGGCATTTTCACCCAAATCAAATTTTAGAGCAGCTATGGCACTTGAGCCTTGTAGGACTGCTATTTTTTTCCCTAAAAGATCTGACAATTTTTTAATTTTGGAATCTCCAGTGATAACTGCTGTGCCGTCTAGATAGTAATAGTCAGTAAAACTTACCAAGCGAGAGCGTGCGGGATTCATGGCTAGATCCCCTATCAACAGATCCACCTTGTCTTGCAAAAGAGAATTTAGCCGATCTTGATTTAGCAATGGATAAAATTCGATTGCCTGAGCTGAGCCAAGAATAGCTTGAGCTATCTCTCGGGCTAGATCTATCTCCAGACCTACCAGTTGACCGTGGTTATCATAAAACCCCAGTGGAGGCAGATTGTCCTTGACACCAACCCTCAATTTGCCTCTAGATTGAATCTCTCCGAGTGTCCCAGCTATAGCACCACTGAGACCAAAAAAGAGGCATAGCAATAAGGCTGTAATTGAGCGAACTACCATTTAAACCAATATACCGGTTAGGCTAAAGGGCCTGGCATATATTATCTTTACTGGTACAATTTTGCCTTTGAGTTCATCAATATTGCCATTAAAGAAGGTGAGGCGATTGCCATCACTCCGTCCCATCACCTGATTGGGATCTTTGGGGTTGATCTGTTCAACAAGAATTTTTTCGATTTTACCGACTCGAAGCTGCGATCCTTGGGCAGCCTTGGCATTGATCAAATGATTGATTCTCTGTAGACGATCGCTTTTGGTTTCCAGGGAAAGCTGGTTTTCCCATTGGGCAGCAGGTGTGCCCGGTCTTGGAGAGTAGGCGGCGCTGTTGAGCTGATCAAAACCAATTTCTTCCACCAGTTCGAGGCTATCTTGAAAATGCTGCTCACTCTCACCGGGAAAGCCAACAATCACATCTGCGCTGATGGCAGCATCCGGCATATAAGTGCGAATTTTTTCTATGATCTCTCGGTAACGCTCAATCGTATACCCTCTGCCCATAGCCTTGAGGATCTCATTGTTACCAGATTGAAAAGGAATATGAAAATATTTACAGATTTTATCTAGCTGCGCACAAGAATTAATCAAGCGCTCGGTAAAATAACGCGGATGACTCGTGGCAAAACGAAACCTTTCTATACCTGGAACATCATGTAGGAAATAGAGTAAGTCTGTAAAGTTATATAAGTTCCGGCCATTTTCAGTAGATCCTGGCAGATCCCGCCCGTAAGCGTCAATATTCTGTCCTAATAGGGTGATTTCCTTATAACCCTGGGCGGCCAAATTCTCGATTTCCTGTTTGATTGCTAAGGGAGTTCTTGACTGCTCAATACCTCTAACGTTGGGAACCACACAATAAGTACAACGTTCATTGCAACCATATATAACATTAACCCAAGCACTTACTGTACTTTCGCGACGCGGCTGGGTGATATTTTCGGTGATATATCTGGATTCGGTTGCCAATACCTGATTACCACTAAATACATCCTCAAGAAGATCTTCTAATCTGCCGACATGTTGTGGTCCCATCACTAGATCTAATTCGGGTATGCGCTGCAAAAGCCTTTCTCCCTCTTGTTGGGCTACGCAACCAGCTAGGACTAAAGTAAGATCTGGGTTTTTCTGTTTTCTTTTTGCCTGTTTTCCCAGATAAGAGTAAACTTTTTGCTCAGCATTATCCCTAATTGTGCAGGTATTGTAGAGTATTAGATCAGCTTGATTGGGATCTTCGGACCATTGAAATCCCATTTTTTCCAATACACCCGCCATTTGCTCGGAATCAGCCTTGTTCATCTGACAGCCAAAAGTAGTTATATGGTAGTGTCGAGGGATTTGACTCATTTTATTTTTTGCTCTCTAGGGATGCTATTATAGCGCATTAGGATCCAGTAAAGTGGGATCGTGTTTGTTGACTATATTTTGTGTTATCCTTAGTGACCATCACTCAAAAAATTAGTATAGAATCAATAGAGCTGAAATAGGTTATTTGCCGTCTGGGCGCCTAATTATTTTGCTGATGCACATTACTCTAAAGACAATAGATGGAATATTTTATACATTCAG
>CAIPYC010000066.1 GCA_903869185.1 uncultured cyanobacterium
GCAGCTACTGTTGCAAGAACCCTTTTGAATCAGGGGGTATCTAGTTTGGCTATTGCTACTTTAAGCGAGGGGATAGAACTCAGAGAGTCGGCAATAGAAGCTCCTATCATCGTCTTGGGCTCTCTTAATACAATAGAAGAAGTTGAGGCCCTTCTTTACTGGCAGTTAGAACCGACTCTATGTAATCTGCAACAGGCTCTCGTTTTTTCCCAGACAGCACATAGACAAAAGACCATCTTACCGGTTCACCTAAAGATTGATACTGGAATGTCTCGTCTAGGTACTGCTTATGAAAATACGCTGGATTTCGTGCGTTCTGTAGAATCTTTACCAGCTTTAAATATTAACAGTATCTATTCCCATTTTGCTACAGCCGACGATCCCAATCCGGCTACGATGTTTATTCAGCAATCGCGTTTTGACAAAGCGATCCAAGCATTGATTAAGGACCAAGTAAAGATTCCTAAGCTGCATATGGCTAATTCTGCCGCTACCTTGACTGATTCTAAGCTCCATTATGATCTAGTAAGAGTTGGACTTTCTCTCTATGGTCTTTATCCAGCTAAACATTTGCAGACAAAGATTTCATTAACACCAGCTCTACATGTCAAGGCCAGAATCACTCAAGTTAAGTGTATTCCTTCTGGAACAGGAGTCAGCTATGGGCATACATTTATCAGTGATAAATCCATGCAAATCGCAACCGTAGGTATAGGTTATGCCGATGGGATTCCTCGAAGTTTTTCCAATTATCTCAAGGTTCTCTTAAGAGGTAAGCTGATCCGGCAGATTGGTAATATTACTATGGATCAATTAATTTTGGATGTCACAGAACTAGACAACATAGAACAGGGAGAAATTGTAACTCTCATAGGATCTGATGGAGATCTAACAATAACAGCTCAGGACTGGGCCGAACAGCTGGGAACAATTTCCTGGGAAGTTCTCTGTGGTTTTAAGCATCGTCTACCAAGAGTCAACTTGCAGGAGGGTTTTGAGAAGGATTGACTTGATCATACCAGAGGGCACGCCAAGCAGATTGCGACTTAGCTATTATTAGCTCCTGTTCATTTTTTTTATATGTCTGTGTTTGAGCTTTTAATTGTTCATAATGAGATCGAATTTGTCGATGCGCACGTTCAAGTACGGGGTTGGCAAGTTCTAACTTAACTCTATTGAGATATATTACAACTACATTGCTAATTTTAAAATCCTTGTTTTCGGTCGCAGTTTCATCTGCAGTTATCACTAATTGCACTAAACTAGTATAGCCGTTAAAATTTGGCCCTTCATTTTGGCTATCTGATACTAATTCTAAAATTTTAGATGGAATAATATCAGGCAAGATTTTTGTCTCGATAAAATATCGATTGAGTAGATCAGAATAATGATTAAAAATTTGATCAATTGTATGTTCTACGTTGTTCGACCACATAAGTAATTCTTGGGGTTTTTTTGCATTTACTAAATACTCATTTATTTTAAGTTCACCATCCTCACTAGAATGTCCACTCTCATTTGAGAAAAAATCCATGGCAGTTTTGAGTCTATTTTCTATACTGTTGGCATAGTTTCGGATTTTCTCCTGGATTTGCCCTCTTTGATTGACTGAGATCTCCAGAAAGCGGGATGGATGGATTTCAGTACATACTTGGTAACTAACAAGGATCAGTTCTTTTCTTGTCAATTGACTTAAAATATCTAAATATTGCTGATATTTTTGAAAGAAAGTTGGGGAAAATTGTAATACTTGTTTTTCCAAATCAGCCAGATCATTTTCAAGCTGTTGAATGGATTTGGTCATATATTAGCAGCCTCTAATTAAAATTCCTAATAAAAAATTAAAAAATAAGTAAATTTACAACTTTTTAAAATAAACTGATTGATAATTAGCTTACCAGATATTACAAATTTTTCAATAGATACCATGAAGACTAAAACTAAAATAAGTAAAAATATACCTACCAAGGTTAGTGATATTAACTTAGATCCCAGAGGTAGAGTCTTTCCTAGTCCATATCTCTGGAGAGAACATATTTTCTATCAGATCTTGCCGGATCGCTTTAGCGATGGTCATGAA